>DDYQ01000022.1:0-4260 GCA_002348005.1 Desulfobacteraceae bacterium UBA2230
GCTTGTAGGTCCGGCCGCCCAGGGCCAGCCCCAGGATCTGATGGCCCAGGCAGATGCCGAACATGGGCCGGAAATCGAGCAGCGCCCTCACCGTATCGATGCCGTAGCGCACCGGCTCCGGGTCCCCGGGACCGTTGGAAAGAAAGATACCGTCCGGTTCCATCCGCCGGATGGTCTCGGCATCGGTGAAGGCCGGCACCACCACCACCTCCAAACCGCGTTCGGTCAGGCTGCGCAGGATGTTGTATTTGATGCCGAAATCGATCGCCACCACGGATGGTTGGCTGCCGCGGGCGCGCCAGATGCGCTGGTCCAGCGGTACATGTTGGGCATCGATCGGCTCGGGGGCGTTGTGCCGCCAGCGATAGGGGCAGGCGGTGCTCACCGTTCGGGCAAGATCGAGCCCGGCCATGCCGCGCAGGGACTGCGCCTTAGCGATCAGGGCGTCCGGATTCAGTTCGTAAGTGGAGATCATGGCCCTCAGGGCGCCGCCGTTTCGGATATGACGCGTCAGCGCCCGGGTGTCCAGGGCCTCGACCCCCAATACAGCAGAGCGTGTCAAGTAGTCGGCCAGGGTTTCGGTGGCGCGGAAGTTGCTCGGCATGGCCTGATATTCACGAACCAGAAAAGCCGATACCTGCACCCGCTGCGACTCCACATCCTCCGGGTTCACGCCGTAATTGCCGATCAACGGGTAGGTCATGGTAACCATCTGGCCGCGGTAGGAGGGATCGGTGAGCACCTCCTGATAGCCGCTCATGGCGGTATTGAAAACCAGTTCGCCGCCCACTTCTCCGGGGCCGGTGAAAGAACGGCAGGAGAAAGTTCGTCCATCTTCGAGTGCCAGTAACGCTTTCATTCAGATGACCGTTTGGATTTTGAATTAGAGCCCGTTCGCGTGGACCGGGACAAGAATCGCGCGGGACCCGAGGTCCGGCGCGATTCAGTCAGCATATATACCCAAAATTTCTCGTTCAATCAAGGGTTTTAGGGTTATCGGATTAAACCGGCTCACCGGTTTTGAGATCGATGGGGTGCTTTTTGAACCACCGCCCCCAGGACCTCCAACCAGTAGACCTGCCGATCGGTTAAACACTCTACTCCAGCGGGGTATTTTCGACCAGATTCCATATCCCGCATGGGCACGCCCCGGCGCAGAAGCCGCAGCCGATGCAGCGCTGCGCGTCGACCACGTAGGCGAAGTCGCCCTCGCCCGTGTCTGCGCGCGCAATGGCGCTCTCGGGACAGACCGCCGCGCAAATGCCGCAGTCGCGGCACTGGCCGCAGGAGGCGCATTGGCTGCCGCACTGCTCGAGGCTTTCGTAGTGCAGAATGCGTGGATCGTAATATTCCAGCTTCACCCGCCGCATGTCGATCGCCGGTCGCTCATCGGCAACCGGTTTTCGGCCGGTCAACAGGACATCGATCGCCTCGGCAGCTCGGCGTCCGGCGCCGATGGCGTCGGTGAGCAGGCCGGGGCGCACCACATCGCCGATCGCGAAAATCTTCGGATGCGTGGTGCGGAAATCGGCATCCACCTTGATGAAACCCTTTTCACGATCGATCTCGGGGGGCACGAAATCGAGGTCAGGGGCATCGCCGATGGAAATGACCACCGTTTCGGCCGGTATGGTTTCGCCATCGGCCAGCTGCACGCCGGTTTCGGTGATCGCCCGGGCGGTAACCGGCCAGCGGAATCTGGCGCCCGCCTTTTCAGCGGCCGCACGCTCTTTGCCGAACGATGCCGGCGCCTGAATGTCGAGCAGCGTGATCTCCGCGGCCCCGAGCCGGGCGGACTCGGCCGCCACGTCGCAGCCCACATTGCCGGCCCCGATGATCACCACGCTCCGGCCTACGGCGGCCTTGCCGGACTTGGCGGCGGCCAGAAAATCGAACGCCGCGATCGCCCGTTCGCGACCCGGGATGGGAAGCAGGCGCGGTTTCTGGGCGCCGGCGGCGATCACCACGGCGTCGTGATCGGCAGTCAATTGCATGAGATCGCCACTATCCAGGCGCTGCTGAAGGTGCACGTGGGGCAAAATTTCTTGAATGCGTGCAAGTTCCTTTTCGAAAACCTCCAGGGGCAAACGGCTGAATGGAATGGCGGCGGCAATTTTACCGCCCAGGGTGGCCGCCGCGTCGTAAATCGTGGGGGCATGGCCCTTGAGCCGCAATTGCCAGGCGATCGAAATACCGGCCGGACCGCCGCCGATCACCGCCACGCTGCGCCCGGACAGCGGCGGCAGCTTGGGCAGACCGGCCGCAATGCTGGCCCGGCCCAGTTGAGTGACATCCACCGGAGCCATAAACGCGGAATGTTTGGTGCAGGACTGCATGCAGATATTGGGGCACAGATATCCGCAAATCGTCGCCGGAAAAGGGGTGTAGTCCAGGGCCAGCTGTACGGCCTCGTCCACTCGGCCTTCCCGCACCAGACGCCACCGTTGCTGCACCGGTATCCCGGTGGGACAGCCGGCTTCGCAGGGCGCCTTGTAGGTGCGGTTCTCCCAATGCGGCGTGAACCGGCGCAGCTCGCCGCGCGTAATCACCGGCACGGGGCTGCGGTCCAGCTGGCTCAGATCGCCGATCAGCCCGCCGCTTCCCAGGGCCTGGTCCCAGACCCGGGCACGGAAATCCGCCATGAGGCGTTTGGATTTGCCGAAGCGTTCGTGGGGCGAGCGGGCCTTGAGGCACTGCCACTGCTCACGCCGCGCCAGCAGGTCGAACAGCTCGGGACGCAGAATGCGGGTTAAAAATTCCTTCAGCCGTCCCTCCAGCCAGCTCCACTGCGCATCGTCAATGCAAACCTGCTGGGCGTCGCTCTGACTGAATCCCTGCTGCGGGCCGCGAAAATAGACCTTGCCGCCCACCATGCCCACCAGCGGCCGGTAACCGAGCACATTGCCCCCACCCTGGGGATTGTGCCCGCACACCACGGCAATGCCGCCGGCCATGAATTCGCCGAAATAATCGCCGACCGAGCCCAGCACCCACAGCTCGGGCGGTTCGAAACGCGGGTTGTACTTGGTCATGGTCATGCCGCGGGCGCCGATGCTGCCGGCTACAAACACGCGCCCCTGGGCCATGGCGTTTGCCGTGCCGTTGGTGGCATTGCCGTGCACGACGATGGTCGCGCCGGCATTGAGCCAGCCCACATCGTCCGACGCCGGCCCATCCACGTCGATGACGGTGTTGGGAAAGCCCATGGAGCCGACGCGCTGGCCCACCGGACCTTTGATGCGCAGCCGCACCTGCCGGCTGCCGGAACACCACAAGCGTCCGCCGATGCCATGCTGGCCGTAAGCTTCAATCAACAACCGGCTGTGGCCCTGGGCCACGGCCGACTGGATGTGCTCTTCCAGTAGTCGGGATTCGATGCGCCGGCCGTTTATTTTGCCGGCTATCACCTGATAGGGTTCGCTGTGCATCTACCGTTACTCCGCTATTGCTTTCAGATCACATATTGAATGTTGAGCCGTTCGGCGGCATGCCGATCGCTGATTCCGAGGGCGTCGGACATGCCGATCGGCAGAGAGGTCGACCGTCCCAGGGGGGCGACGATCTTCTTGAGCTCGGTGTCAAAGCTCAGGAAAACATCCACGACACGCTCGGCCACCTGGTCCACGTCCAGACGCCGATACAGGCGCGGGTCCTGGGAGGTGATGCCTTTGGGGCATTGTCCGATATTGCAGATGTTGCACCGGTCCCTCTCGGAGCCCAGGCAGCCGGCGGCGGCCTGCATGATGTACTTGCCGATCTGTACACCGCTGGCCCCCAGCATGATCAGTGCGGCCGCATTGGCTGCCAGGTTGCCGTTTTTGCCCACCCCGCCGCCCGCGAAAATGGGAATTTCGTTCTGCTTACCCGACCGCACCAGGTCCAGGTAGGCGTCTCGTACATTGGTCGCGATGGGGTGCCCCATGTGATTCATGGAAACATTGTAGGCCGCTCCGGTGCCGCCGTCCTCCCCATCGATGGCCAGGCCCGCCGCATACGGGTTGCGCGTCAGGTTGTTGAGCACGGCCTTGGCCGTGGAGGTGCCCGAAATCTTGATGTAGACCGGCACGCGAAAGCCCCAGGCCATGGACATGCTCTGGATCATTTTGGCCACGGCTTCCTCGATGGAGTACTTGGTCTGATGGGTCGGCGGGCTGGGCAGGTTGACGCCGGTGGGCACCCCCCGGATGGCGGCGATCAGCGCGTTGACCTTGTACCACATCAGCAGGCCGCCGTCACCGGGCTTGGCCCCCTGGCCGTACT
>DDYQ01000022.1:4353-8949 GCA_002348005.1 Desulfobacteraceae bacterium UBA2230
ATGCGCACCGGCAGTCCCAGTTCCTCGTTCAGGTACGCCACGCCCAGCTGCAGCCCCTCCCACATGGTGGGCGACAAGGCGCCAAAAGACATGCCGCCGATCATTAGGGGATAGATCTCGCGCACCGGCGGTATCCAGCCGTTCTCCTTGAGACAAATCAGGTTCTGTTCGGGTGACAGCACCCGCCCCAGCAGCGTACGCAGCTCGAACTCGTGCCGCCCGGCATCCAGCGCGGGGTCGGTGAGCATTGAAATACGGATGAACTTGATCTGGTCGAGCAGACCGCCGGGCGCGTTGCGCCGCCCCCCCCGGTTGCGCGGCTGGCCGCCGCGGTTGATGTGAAAGCGAAGCTTGTCGGCCTCGTCCGAATGCATGGGCGCAATGGCGTCATTGGGGCATACCAGATTGCACATGCCGCATCCTACGCAGGCGCGCGCCGGATCGGTTTTCTGACGGATGCCGTGGTAAGTCTCGTAGGTATTGTTCGGCGGCTGGGCGGCTCCCAGGACGGTATCGATGCGCCGCTTGCGAAAGACGCCCAGCTCGATGGCCCGTACCGGACACACGGCCGTGCAGCGGCCACACAGCGCGCACTTGGCCTTGTCCCACATCACCTGCCAGGGCAAGTCCTTGATACTCAGTGTGGAAGGTGTAATGGGTCGATCTGCGAGCATAACGCTACCTCCTGGCGGTCCGGGCCGACAATCGCCGTATCCAGATGCATGGGTTGAAAATCGCGGCTCTTGTCGCGGTCGGGGATGGCCGCATCCAGCCCGCACATCTCCGAACTGAACGCCCAGCAACCGGGCTTGCCCCCCACCACGCCCGGCCGCAGCTTTTTGCGGTCCTGCACCATAAAAAGCGTGTGATCGGGCAGGCAGCCGATCACGCAATTGGGCCCGTCGATCGCCAGACGCCGGCAGCTGTGCTTCAGGTGCTTGAGGAATTCACCGTCGGGATGGTTCTGCAGGCTCTCGTCCAGCAGGGGCGTAATCACGTGTTTGTAGACCGGCAGGCCGAGGCCCAGCCGGTGAAGGGTGTAGTGCAGAATATGAGTGAAAACTTCGGAGTCTGACTGATATCCGGTGTAGGCCGGCACGTTGCGCGAGAGCAGGTATTCGCGGATCGGCACGAAAGCCGTGTTCTCCCCGTTGGTCATGGTGGCGTATCCCTGAATGAAAAAGGGGTGACAGGCATACAGGTTGATCGCATAATTGGTGTTCTGCCGGCCTTGCGCCATGATCACACGCGCATTGAGTTCCTTGCGCTCGAAGCCGAGGTGTTTGGCCACCATGATGGGGTCACCGATTTCCTTGAGCATGATCACGTCGGGCCAGAAAGAAAAAACGATCATGTCTTCCTCGGCTTCGCCCATGGCGCGCAGCTGCAGGCGGATATTGACCAGCCGCTCCCATAGAAGGTGGTGGGGCTGGCCTTCCCACTCTTCGGGATATTCGTACGCCCGAATCAGGTAGACATCGCGCCGCGGCGTTCCAGGCGGTGGAATCTTGGGTATTTTGATGGAGATCTTGTACTTGGTCATAAAGCCGCGATCCATCATGAAGCGGTCCAGTCGTTTGATGCCGGCTTCGGTGAAGATCCCGGAAAGAATCGGCGCCTCCTTCATTTCCTCGAAGGGGCCGGCCAGATCGCGTAAAAATAGCCCCACGCCGGAACCGTCGTGGCCTTCACGCATGGCCTCCATGGCTTCTATGGCGATCATGGGCGAGACGGGCGTTCGGCTGCTGATAGCGAATAAGCGACACATGAATATACTCCTTGTTTGCCGAGCCGCGGCCGGGCGGGTGATCACGGACAGGGTGACCGGCTGTGCGCGGTTGAGCTATACAATTATCATGCCAAACTGAAAACGTCCACTCTTTGTCGGACTGCGCCAAAAGTAACGCTTCCGAAGTCTCTCCTTTTTGCAAAATTGTAAGATTTAAAACGCCTAAAGTACAAAAATGCGATTTGCGCTTCCGGCGTAATGCTCCCCGATCGGCCTCCGGCGCCTGGTTCGGTCAGCTTGGTTCTTGGCCCGGGGATTCGAATCTGATACAAGCGGAACTGAACTCAGCTTCCGGTTCAAAAGCAGCGCAGCCCAACACGAATCTAGAATTGAACGATGAAACCTCTGCTGTCTTCTGCATTGCAGCTCCAAGCCCGGGAACGCCGCAGCGTTCTTGCGGCGGCGCTTGAACCCACTGCGCCTTCCGCAGCGCAGGCGCTTGCCGCCCAGCCGGAATGGGGCTGCGTTCTGGCGCTCAGCGACTTTGTCATGCGTGAGACCTTGGGCAGCCTTCAGATAACGGCCGACCTGCTGAACAGCGGCGACCTGGAGCAGTCGTATCCCCCCGAGGGTTTCGAGCAGCGCCTGCAGGCCGCCGGGCGGTCCGGTGCGGCCGACCCCGATACTCGCGCCCCGACCGATTGGGAACCGGTGACAGCGGCAGCATTTGATCGTTTGCTGCGCCTTTTCAGACGCCGGGAGATGCTGCGCATTGCCGTGCGCGACCTGGGCGGCAGGGCCGAACTGGCCGAGACCATGGCCGACCTGTCGCGACTGGCCGATGCCTGCCTGCAGACGGCCCTCGATTACCACTACCGACACCATGTGCTTGCCTGGGGGCTCCCGTGTGACCGGCAGGGCGCCACTTTGCTGCCGATTGTGTTGGGCCTGGGTAAACTCGGCGCCCACGAACTCAATTTCTCCTCGGATGTGGACCTGATGTTTGCCTTTGCCGCCGAAGGCGCTACCACCGGCGGCACGCGCGGAACGACCTCCAATGAGGATTTTTTCATCCGCGTGATACGCGGACTGATCCGCTCCATAGGCGCTCGCACGTCCGACGGGTTCGTCTTTCGTGTGGATGCGCGTTTGCGGCCTTTCGGCGAGTCCGGACCGCTGGTGATGAACTTTGACCAGCTGGAAGACTACTACCAGGTTCAGGGGCGCGAATGGGAACGCTACGCCCTGATCAAGGCGCGTGTGGCGGCGGGCGATCGAACCGCCGGCGGCAGACTGCTGGAGCGGCTCAAACCCTTCATCTACCGGCGCTATCTCGACTATGGTGTGTTCGAGGGCTTGCGCGAAATGAAGGCGCGCATCGCCGGCGAAATGAGCAACCGCGATCTGGCCGACGACATCAAGCTCGGACCGGGGGGCATCCGCGAGATAGAATTCTTCGGGCAGATGTTTCAGTTGATCCGCGGCGGTGTCGAGCCGGCGCTGCAGATGGGCCCCATTCAGGGCGTCCTCGGTGTTCTGGCCCAGAAGGGATACATCCCGGAAGCAGTCGGCAGGACCTTGATTTCAGCTTACATCTTCCTGCGATCGGTCGAAAATCGATTGCAGGCCTTTGCGGACCAGCAAACCCACCGCCTGCCGGTCGATCCCAACCGGCGCCTGCGGTTGGCGGCCGCCATGGGTTTCGCGGGCTGGCCCGCTTTCGCGGAGCAGTTAGGCCATCATCGCGGAAAGGTGCACGAGCACTTCAACGCACTGCTGACACCGACTCCCGTGGCCGATCCGGCCCCTCACGGCGCGGCCGCCGGTCGCTGGCTGGAGAACCTGGCGCCCGAGGCGATCGAAAGCGATCTGGCCCGCGACGCACTGACCGACCTGGGATACCGCGACCCGACCAAGGTGTTGCAGCTCATCCGTTCGCTTTATGACGACCGGCGCCTGCAATCCATTTCCGCCTCAGGGCGCCAGCGCCTGCAACGCCTGCTGCCTCTTCTGTTGCGGGCTGCGGGACGCGCGGATGCGCCCGAAAGCGTCCTGGACCGCATTTTCGATTTGATCAAGAGTATATCGCAGCGGACGGCTTATCTGGCGCTGCTGCTCGAAAAACCGGCCGCCCTGGACCATCTGGTGCATCTGACCGGCGCCAGTCCGTGGATTTCGGCCTTTCTGAACCAGCATCCCGTGCTTCTGGACGAATTGCTCGATCCCCGCACGCTGTACCGTCCGCCCCGACGCTGCACGCTCGAGAGCGAGCTCAATCAACGCCTGGCCGAAATCGACCCGGATGATCTCGAGTATCAGATGGAGACGCTGCGGGTTTTCAAGCAAATCAATGTCCTGCGCGTGGCGGCTTCGGACATCACCAGCGTGCTGCCGCTGATGAAAGTCAGCGATCACCTTTCCGACATCGCCGAAACGGTGATCGAGGCCGTGGTGGAGGTCTGCTGGCGGAACATGATGCAGCGATTCGGCTTGCCGGCCCTCGAGGCCGCCGCTTTGGAAGGGGATCGCGGATTCGCCGTGATCGCCTACGGTAAGCTGGGCGGGCTGGAACTGGGCTNNCCGGGCCACACCGCGGGGGCGGAACGCAACATCGACAGTGGTCTTTTTTTCAGCCGGCTCGGACAGCGCATGCTGCATATTCTGACCACCCACACCGCAGCCGGCAAGCTGTATGAGGTGGACATGCGCCTGCGACCCAGCGGGGATTCGGGGATGCTGGTCTGCCATATCGATGCCTTTCGTCAATATCAGCATCACAGCGCCTGGAACTGGGAACATCAGGCCCTCATCCGCGCGCGCGCGGTCGCCGGCGACGAAAACCTCCAACAGCGCTTCGCCCGAATCCG
>DDYQ01000234.1 GCA_002348005.1 Desulfobacteraceae bacterium UBA2230
GGCGACACTGATCGCCAGGGCGATCAAGGTCATCATGCCGGGCATGCGGTCGGCAAGCTCATGGAAAGCCCCCTGCAGGAACACCCATCCGCCGTAGATGAAAACCGCCGATCCGAAGAGCGCTGGAATCAGTTGCGCACCGGGGAACACCGGCGCCCGATAGTCGAACCACTCTTGAATCATCGGCTCCCAGATCAACGCCGGCAGCGTCAACGCGAGACATAGCCAGAACCTGTCGCGGAACATCTGGACCGTATGGCCGGTGTGCTTGTCGTGGCCGCCGTGACCGGAATGCCCGCTCTGCGGGCCTGGCAATTCTGTTTCAGGGGCCTGGGGGGCGTCATGGAGCGAATCCCCATGTTGCACCCGATGGGAACGGTCATCCTCATGATGATGCGGTTTCTTGTGCAGGTTGTCCTCCCTCCGGGTGGCAGGCGTCGTGTGATCTGATGACGCTGCGCATGGTTGCTTAGTTGATAATTATTATGGTCGCGACCAAGCATCTATAGGCACAGGCCCTGATTTGAGCCTCCATAAATTGTATTCGGAACAAGCTGTGCCACGTTCCCAGTTTCCGGGACCACCCTCCCTCCGGAATGCAATTACATAGTATTGTGTATTGACTGCGCCGGCCCGTGGTTCACAGATTTTAACTCCTTGACTCTTTGATCGTGAAAGGCAGAACCCATGACCAAACCTGTACTCATCAGCCCGGGCGGAGAGGCGTTTGACTTCGGAGGCCTGGGCGTGAATTGGAAGATCGACGGCCGTTTGACCGAAAATCGCTTCGCCATTGTCCACCATCCCATTGCGCCGCATGCGCTGGCGGCGCCGCTTCATCTTCACCACAAAGAAGATGAGTACTCCTATGTGCTCGCCGGAAAGATGGGGGCGCTGCTGGGAGAAGATGTTGTTTTCGCTGAAGCCGGTCTGTGGGTATACAAGCCGCGCCATCAGTGGCACACCTTCTGGAACGCCGGGGAGACCCCTTGTGAAATCATAGAAATTATCTCCCCTGCCGGTTTCGAACAGTATTTCCGGGAGGTGGCGGCGGCCTGGGGCGACATGCAACGTTTTCAGCAGATCAATGACCGGTATGCGCTTGAAATGGATTTTGCCAGCGTCGCCACCCTGTGCGAACGCTTCAATCTCACCTTTCCCAACCTTTGACCGGATGCCGAAAACAGGCTTCGGCCAGTCCGCACATTTCGCGGATGCACGGGGAGTGATCGCAATCAGGCTGCGCGGCATGGGATTGAAGCGATGTGTTTATTGGTTGTTTGTTGCCAGGGAGGCGTAGAAAATCCATGTCGCACCCCCCTTTAGACGAGAATAAGTTGCTGGGCTTCCTGGCGGATGGCACAGCGGCCGAGACGGGTACACGCTTTTTCCGCGCACTCGTCAGGAATTTCAGTCAGGCGTTGGGGACCTGCGGGGCCTGGATAACCGAGTACCGGGCCGAAGAACATCGGCTGCGTGCGTTGGCCTTCTGGCTGAACGGCGATTACGTTGAACAATATGAATACGACATAAGGGGCACGCCCTGCGAACCGACCATCACCCAGAAGCGCTATCTTCACATTCCCGAAAATGTTGTAGAGCTTTTTCCCGGAGACACCGATCTGGCCCGGTTCGGAGCGGTCAGCTACATGGGATTCCCATTGTTGGACCCGGATGGACACGTGCTGGGCAACCTTGCCGTTATGGACACCCGTCCGATGCCGCACTCGTTCCGGAACCTGTCCATTTTTCGTGTTTTTGGCGCCAGGGCGACCGCCGAAGTGCTCCGGATGAGGGCCGAACATGAAATCCGTCTTCGTGAGGCAAAGTTGGCCGGTCTGTTCAATGCGGCTCTGGATGCCATTGTGGAGTTGGATCACGATTTCAAGATCACGATGATCAATCCGGCAGCAGTTCGTCTTTTAAACTGCACGCCGGAGCAAGCCCTCGGGAACCCCTTCGCGCCATTCATTGATACAAAAGACATGCAGCGGCTGAGAAGTATCGTGCGCCAGCTCGCCCGCTTTCCCCATGGCGAGCGCAATCTGTGGGTCCCCCAGGGATTTGTGGTGTTAACCCCGGAGCGGCGTAAGTTTGCCGTTGAGGCAACGCTCTCGCTGATCGACACCGAACAGGCCGGAACCTGCGTATTGATCCTGAGGGATGTCAACGAGCGCAAACAGGCCGAGGCGCAGATCAGGGCCCTGCGAATCGAAACGGAATACTTGAAAGACGAAATCCGCTTTCTATACGATTCCGACCAGATCATCGGGCAAAGCCCGGCCTTTCGTCAGACGTTGCAGCTCGCGGCGCAAGTGGCGCCCACCGATTCGACCGTTCTCCTCTACGGCGCCACCGGCACCGGTAAGGAACTGATTGCGCGGGCTATTCACAAAGCCAGTTTACGGAGAGATCGCCCCTTGATCATCGTCAACTGCGCGGCCATACCCGAAGGACTGGTCGAAAGCGAGTTTTTCGGCCACGCCAAGGGAGCTTTTACCGGCGCAACCCAGAGCCGTGAAGGCCGATTCCGGTTGGCCGACGGCGGCACCATTTTTCTGGATGAGATTGGCGAGTTGAATAAAGAACTGCAGGCCAAACTGCTGCGCGTCCTGCAGGAAGGGGAGTTTTCACCGGTGGGCAGTTCGACGACGATTCGTTCCAATGTGCGCGTGATCGCCGCCACCAACCGAGATCTCTCCCAGGCTGTGCAGGCGGGCGCCTTCCGCACCGACCTGTTCTACAGACTCAACGTGTTCCCCATTAGCCTGCCATCCTTGAAAGATCGCAGGGGCGACATCCGCTTGCTGGCGGATCATTTCCTGGAAAAATTTTCAAAACGCATCGGACGCTCGATCGATCCGCTGACCCCCGACTGCATCGAACGCCTGGAAGCGTATGACTGGCCCGGAAATGTGCGTGAATTACAGAATGTCATCGAACGCGGCGTGATAACAGCCCGGCAGGGGCGGATCAGCCTGGATTCCAGTCTGCCGAAATTTCGGGGATACAACGAAACCTTACCGTCGGTGTCGCACCTTAAGGACAATGAGGTCGTCACGATGAAACAAATGGAACAACTGGAGTATGGCAATCTGCTGCGGGCCCTGGAAAGCTGCCGCTGGCGTGTCGCGGGCAAAAACGGTGCCGCACAGCTTCTGGGCGTACCCCCCTCCACTCTGCAATCGCGAATGAAAGCCCTGGGTATTCAGCGCCCCCGGCACCAAATCTAAACGGCGCGACATCTCGTCATTTCATTCACGAAATCGATGGACTCACGAGATTTCGGGACGTCACGGTTTTTCCTGGGGCGCTCTTAGGTACTTGTAAACAAAGCAAATTTAAATTAACCGATTTTGGCACACCTGATGCTCTTTTGACTGCAGCGTGACGAAACGTCGCGTCCCAAACATCAATCAACATTTTCAGGAGGAACCATACCATGGAAACAACCCAAAAACCGGAAACCCCCAAAACGATCAACGGCGTGAATGTCGAAGAACTGTTCGGTACCATGGACGCCATTAAGAATGCACCGGTTATTGCCACCTTTAAGTTCAGGGCCGGAAACACCTGGATCGAGGGCGGCCACAATCGTACAACCATTCAGAATTACTACGGCGCTCAACAGGAGCATGATCGTAAGGAACCGTTCGTCTTGGATGCGGATGAACCACCCGTTCTACTCGGCAGGGATCAAGGCCCGAACCCGGTAGAGTATACCCTTACGGCGCTGGCCGCCTGTGTGACGACTAGTATCATCTATCACGCGGCCGCCCGAGGGATCACCATCCGATCGATGGAGAGCAAACTGGAGGGCGATATCGACCTGCAGGGATTTTTAGGCCTCCGCAACGATGTGCCCCGCGGGTACAAAGAGATCCGCATGCGGGTCAGAATCGATGCCGACGCACCACCGGAGCAGCTTGATGAGATTGTGCGCTTGGGTCCGACCTATTCACCGGTTTTCGATACCCTCACCCGGGCCGTACCGGTCTCGGTTAAGCTTGAATCGTGAATACGGCCGCGCCAATCACACGGGGGGGGGCGGTGAGGTTGACTCACCGCCCCCCCCTCGGCGGTTCAGCCACTTTGATCAAACCCTGCCGGACCTGTTGCGCCAGGCGATCCAGTTCCTGCTGGGGCGGGCGTTTCACCGGCCAGGTAAAGGTGAGGCCGTCGCCGCCGTAACGCGGCACTACATGAAGATGGAAATGAAAGACAGTTTGCCAGCCCGCCGGTTCATTGGCCTGCAGCAGCGTCATGCCTTCGGCCTGCATGGACGCCTTGACCGCCCGCGCCACCCTGGACGCGGTGCGGAATACGGCCGCGGCGAGTGCATCGTCGAGGCCATAGATATTTTCCACGTGTGGCTTGACCGCCACGATGACATGCCCCGGGTTGACCTGGCCCAGATCCATGAAAGCAATCGTATGCGCATCTTCATACACCGTGCTGGCCGGCACCTCTCCCGAGACAATTTTACAGAAAATGCAGTCGCTCATCTTCGCCTCCATACGGTCTGACGTTAACCAGCCTGAAATCTTTCGCTCAGTCGTCCGTCCGGGAAATCCGAAATCCGCGCACCGATTTGTGGTTGCGTAACAACGCGGCGATTCGGGCGCTGTTGCCCGGGTCGGTCGTACGTACCACCATGCGGTACTCGAATAAGTTGTGTTCGGTTATGCGATATCCTACGTTGGCAATTTCGAATCCATGCGTTGTGAGCAGCGCTTTGACCTCTTCTTCGGGCATAACATCGTCTCTGTCGAAGCGCAAATAATGAAGCGCATAAGACTGCGAAGGCAACCTGGACTCCACAAGGCGGAAAAGCGAGAGGATGCCCAGGGTGAGAATGGTTGCGAGAATGGCAGGGTAGTAGAATCCAATGCCGATTAGAATTCCGATTGACGCCGTAATCCAGATAGAGGCGGCGGTAGTCAGTCCCCGCACGGTAAGCCCTTCCCTGAAGATCGCACCGGCACCCAGAAATCCAATGCCGGTCATGATGCCCTGCGCCATGCGGATGGGATCTGTGCGCACGGCCTCGAGCGCAACCACCGAAGGCCACTTCCCCTGGTAGAAAGTGACCAGCATCAACAAACTGGAGGCGAGGCAGACCAGGGAATGGGTTCGGAAGCCGGCCGGATGGCCATGGAAACTTCTTTCCAGACCGATGGCGCCTCCGATAGCCAGCGCCCCCAGCAGATGGACCGCGAACGTGATGTAATATTCGGAATCCAAGACCCCTCCGGCAGTTGAATACTTTAACACGGCGCACCGGTGCGCTGAGTTCCCATCCTGCAGGCCGGCGGTTTAAATTTAAGACGGTGATGAAAGGCCTGTTTCTACACAGCGGTGACGACCGAGATTTAAAATAGATCCGTTCTTTTCACTATCAACTGCAACGCCGCACGTTCAGTCACGGGCAGGTTCCCGGAAGGCGTTGAGCTTCCAGCGGGTACCGTGATTCTCCCTGAACCGCGTGAGCGATCGCTGTCAAATAGATCCGCCCATCGCCGGCCGCTACAACCCGGCAACCGGCACCCCGCATTGACACACAGCGCCCTTTCTGCGATATTCACTGGCTCGACATTGAATGATCTCTTGGAGTTAGGTGTAACAATGGCAAATTACGATGTTGTATTGATCCATCCGCCGGCAGTGTACGACTTCCGGCGCAAACCACTGTTTCCCGGAGCCTTGGGCCGAACGGTGGAAGGCGTGCAGTTCTCCAAAGTTCCGATCGGCATGCTGAGCATCGCCGAATACCTTGACCGGCACGGGTTTAAGGTCATTGTCGACAACCTGGGAGACCGCATGGCTTCCATCGCCGGTTTTGATGTCGAGCAGCATTTGAAAGAATACAGCGCTTCAATCTATGCCGTCGGCCTTCACTTCCAGCAGCACTCCCAGGGCGCCATCGAGATCGCGAGGCTCTGCAAAAGGCTGCATCCTGCAGCGCTGCTCGTTATGGGCGGGCTGACCGCTACGCGTTTTCATGAAGAGATCATCACAAAATACGACTTCGTGGATGCCGTCGTGCGCGGCGAGGCCGAAAAACCTCTGCTGGAATTGGTTCGCGCCTATGAGGCACATGGCAAACTCACGCCCACTCCCAATCTGACATACCGCGGCGACGGGGGCGAAGTATGCGGCACGCCGCTCATGGAAGCCAGTCGCGATTTGGACGAGTTCGAATACATCCGATTCGACCTTCTGGCGCCCCAAACTTCCATCTATGCACCGGATGCCTGCAACCGCTGGAGCCTGGAGGTTTGTCGGGGATGCACCTATAACTGCTCGATCTGCGGCGGATCGGCCTATTCATATAAAAAATATCTGGGGATGGGGCGCCCGGCCTTCAGAAGCCCGGCGAGAATCGTGGCCGACATGAAGCGCCTCAACGAGATGAATGTGCGCTTCATCGGATTGTACCAGGACCCGCGCATGGCCGGGAAGGAATACTGCCGGGAGCTGTTCGCCACTCTGATCAAAGAGAAACCGGACATCGAAAGGCTTTCTTTGGATCTGCTGATTCCTGCAGACGAGGCGTTCATCCGGGAAGTGGCCAGAATCGGGCGTCGGGTGATCCTGCACCTATGTCCGGATACCGGCTCCGACAAGGTGCGCAAAAAGTTGGGCCGACATTATTCCAGCGCCCAACTTCTTGAAACCGTCAAGCTGTGTCTGAAATACCGCATTCCCGTTACCAATTTCTTTTCCGTGGGCCTGGCCGGGGAAACCGCGGCCGATGTCAAAGCAACCTGGGAACTGTGGGCGCAGCTCGACGCCCTCAACCACGAAGCCCAGGCGCAAGGCCGATTCGGAGACATCAGCGATAGCGTCCCCATCGGGGGGCAGGTGTTGGGCCCGATCGTGCTCGATCCCGGCTCCCCGGCGTTCGATGCTCCCGAAAAATACGGCTACAAGCTTCTCTACCCGACGCTGGAAGAATACATTCAGGGATTGTCGCAGCCGGTTTGGAACCAATGGCTGAACTACGAGACCGAACAGTTCGACCGCAGCGCCATCGTCGAATGGATCTTCCAGTCCATCGAATTCACCATTGATCAGCGCGAACGGTACGGATTTTACACACCAGCCGAAGCACACTATGAGCGTTGCCGGGTGGAGGCCGACCGGGTCATCGTTTCCGAGATGGAAAAGATCATGAAGCTCGAGAACCTGAGAGAGCGAAATTCTCGGATCATCAGCATGCGGCGGAATCTCGATACCCTGGAGAAAAGGCGGATGACCTTTTTGACTTAGACGCCTCACTGTGCAAAATCGGTGGGTCCGCCTGAACTTAGGCCGGGGGCGTCTGCCCGGAAACCGCTCCTTTCGAACAGGACCTGGCGCACCTCACCGGCCATCAGCCCGAAGGGTGTTTGCAACGTATTGCCGATTGTCGCCTCTCACTTGATCTCAACGACCACGATCCGGGAAGAGCAGCGCCCAGCTCTCTTCGGCGCCCACAGACAAATTCAGCCCGTGCGGTGAGGGCAGGGGACACGGGGCAGCGCCCAGCTTTCTTGCGACGGCGGCTGCGGCGGGCGAAAAGTAAGCCTTGACCTCGCAATGCAGACGGCCTTCAGATTCATGCCGGAAAAACAGCGCCATTGCCTTCGGTCTGCCGGCCTGTACATAGGCCGCCAAAAAAAGGGCCTCGATGCGATGCATTGATTCAGAGGCAAACATGGCATCACCCAGGTTTTTGGAAAACCATGTGGGCATCGTTTTAATTTCCCTTTTATCGCCGTGGCCTGCAAAGCGCGCCCGTTCATTCATGCCCGCCATCCAATGCAAGGCACCAGCGCGCCAAGGTGCCCGTCTGGGCGGGCACCGCGCAGGGACGGGGGGGTTCAACGCATCCTACGCACCTGCCGGGTCTGCTTTGATATGAATGTCGCGCTGAGGAAACGGGATTTCGATGCCGTGCTCCGCAAAGGCGTCCCAGATGGCGATGCGGACATCGCTGCGGACATTGGCCGTGCCCAGTTCGGGATCGGCGATCCAGAATCGCAGTTCCAGATCCAGGGAACTCTCGCCGAAATCTTTAAGATGGCAAACGGGGGCGGGATTCGGCAGGACGCGCCGGACTTTTTGGGCCGCCTGCGACACCAGGGCCATCGCCTTGTGCAAATCGGAATTATAGGAGATGCCGACCACGATCCTGAGTCGCACAAATGTGTCGGTAAAAGACCAGTTGACCACCTGCTGCGTGATCAGATCTTCGTTGGGGATCAGAAATTCGGTGCCGTCGCGGGTGATCACCGACACGTAACGCGCGCCCAGCGACTGGATGCGACCATAGCTGTCGCCCACTTCGATCACGTCGCCGGGCTTGATTGACTTGTCCAGCAGGAGAATCACCCCGCTGATCAGATTGGAGACGACTTTCTGCAAGCCGAAGCCGATACCCACGCCTATGGCGCCGCCGATAAAGGCAAAAGCGCTCAGGTCGATGCCCAGGCTGCCAAGCGCCACGACGATGGCCAGCACGATCAGGGTGACTTTGAACGCTTTGGTCAGAAGCACCCGTACCGACGGGGTGAGTCCTTCCAGTTTTTGAACGCGCCTTTCCAGGAATCCGGCAGCATTGCCCGCCAGGCGCAGCAGGGCGGCGAAAATGATGATGCCTTTGATCAGCAGCAGGATCGATATGCGCACCCCGCCCATGGTGATGGCAACCCGGTCGAGCAGGGCGATGGTCGGCTCGAGAAGCTTGATGATATGCAGCGCTGCTACGGTCCAGGCAAATATCGAAATGGGCCGAACCCAATTGGAGCTGCCCAGCAATGAAGCAGCCAGGTGGATGATGACCCAGGCGGTCATGAGGCTGGCTGTCGTATCGATCAGGAGGCCCGGCAGGTCATATTTGCCTGCGGCGGCGTGGGCGATCCACAACAGAAGAATGGCCAGAAAAAATTTAATCAGGCGGATCAGTTCGTTGATGAAATTGCGCGGCAGCCGCTCCGCCCATTTTCGCGTGTCGAGCAATCGCACGAGCGGTTTTGTAATGGGTTGGGCCAGAACGAATGCCAGTCCCAGGCAAAACAGCACCAGGCCGGCTTCGATAAAGGTGTGAACGGTAAAGACTCTGGCGAAAATCCAATCCCGCAGTGCATTGGCCAGTGCGATCCAGTATTGCGGCTCGACAAACTTCTCCACAGTCGGTATTCTCCATCGTCACAGGTGCGTCGAATTGATTCGGCTCAATAGCATGTATTCAATCGGGCGACAACATCGACGGTCTTGAAGTCCCGCAGCACCTTTTCGCGTTGCCGCAGCGAAGTCCTGATCCGGTTCTTTGTATTTGAGCCACTTGTGCCGAGTGCCGAACCTGATGGTTCTCTGATGCGTCCGAGAGTGCGCCGGGCGACGCACATCCGACGCGTCGGGTTTATGCTTTCGGTTTGAGGGGTATTATATTCAATTCGGAAGGCGAGAAAACAGATGCTGGATATCACGGGCAGTTACACCGATCTGTATCAGCTCACCATGGGACAGATCTATTTTTTGAAGGGCCAGCGGGAAACGCCGGCGGTTTTCGATTATTTTTTCCGAAAGCCGCCGTTCAACGGTGGGTACACTGTATTTGCCGGTCTGGCGGATGTCCTGCAGGCGGTGGCCGGGCTGCGTTTCGATGCAGCGGACCTTGAATTTCTGCACGCTTCGGGATTGAATCCGGATTTCATCGCCTACCTCAGGGATTTCCGCTTTCAGGGCACCATTTATGCTGCCAGGGAGGGCGACTTGGTTTTTCCCACTCGCCCCGTCCTGCGGGTGGAGGGTACCATCATCGAAGCCCAGTTGATCGAAACGCTCCTGCTCAATATGCTCAACTTCCAGTCTCTGATTGCCACCAAAGCCAGTCGATGCCGTATTGTGGCCGGCGATCGTCAGCTGATCGATTTCGGACTGCGCCGGGCACAAGGGCTGGGAAGTTATCATGCCAGTCGGGCGGCCATCGTAGGCGGCTTCGACGCGACCAGCAATGTACGGGCAGGGCGCGATTTCGGCGTGGGCGTATCGGGCACCATGGCCCACTCGCTTATCCAGAGCTATGCAGACGAGTTGACCGCTTTCCGGCGCTTTGCAGAGGGCCGTCCGGATGATTGCGTATTGTTGGTGGATACTTACGATACATTGAATAGCGGGGTGCCGAACGCCATCAAGGTGGCCGGGGAAATGGCGCAGCGCGGCCAACGGCTCAAGGGTATCCGTCTGGACAGCGGCGACCTGGCCTATCTGGCCAGGCAAAGCCGGGCGATGCTGGATGCGGCGGGCCTTGGCTATGTCAAAATAGCCGCCTCCAACCAGTTGGACGAGTATGTGATCAAGAGTCTGCTGGAGCAGGGGGCCCCGATCGATGTGTTCGGGGTGGGCACGAACCTGATTACCGGGCAGCCGGACGCAGCGCTGGACGGGGTGTACAAACTTTCCCTGGCCGGTGAACAGCCGCGCATCAAATTGTCCGAATCGATCTCCAAAACCACTTTGCCGCACCGCAAGCAGGTATTCAGGGTGCTCGATGATGGACACTTCCTGGGGGCCGACGTGGTCGGGCTGAATGACGAGCAGGACATCGACATCATGTACCATCCTTTCGAACCATACAAATCACTCTTTATCGCGCGCTACGGCAAGGAGCCGCTGCTGCACAAGGTTATGGAGCGCGGCCGGATTCTGAACGGACCGACGACGGTGGAGCAGATCGCGGAATTTTGCCGCCAGCGGCTGGAACTGCTGCCCGCCGAATACAAGCGTTTTGATAACCCGCACATCTACAAAGTGGGCATCAGCGAAAGGCTCCGTGACATGAGGGACCGGCTGATCGTGCAGCACAAAAGGAGCGGAAGTGAAAACACTGATTATCGTGGATGTTCTGAATGACTTTCTACCGGGCGGTTCTTTGCCCGTCCCGCAGGGAGATGCGGTGGTGCCGGTCATTAACGGGATAGCCGACCGGTTCGACCTGGTGGTGGCCACGCAGGATTGGCACCCGCAAGGGCATCTGAGCTTTGCGTCCAATCATCCCGGCCGAAAGCCCTTCGACACGGTCATGCTGGAGGGGCTCGAACAAACCCTGTGGCCGGACCATTGCGTGCAGGGTTCGCGCGGCGCCGATTTTGCGCCCGACCTGGATCCCCACCGCATCGAGGCGATTTTTCGTAAGGGCATGGACCCGAGAATCGACAGCTACAGCGGATTTTTTGATAACGCACACCGCAAAGACACGGGCCTGGCCGGTTACCTGCGCGCCAGGGGGGCCACCCGGATTTACATCTGCGGGCTGGCGGCCGATATCTGTGTATATTACACCCTCAGGGACGCCCTGCGGGAAGGTTTTGAGGCCTACCTGCTCGAAGACGCCTCTCAGCCCCTGAGTACGAACGATTTCGTCAGAATCACGCAGGAATTGCCGGAGGCCGTCATACGATCCGACAGGATCCGTTGAGCTGTCGCCCGCCGGACAGCACCCCTATCGAATGGAAAGCGCATGTTACCCGTATTCGACGGCCATCTGGATTCGCTGCAAAAGATTTACCTGGCTGTAAATGATCCGCCCAGCCTGCTGGACCCTTTTCCCTCGGGGCATTTCGATCTTCCCAGGGCGGTCCGGGGCTTCTTTGCCGGGGGACTCTTCTCGATTTTCGTACCGCCGCTGAAAAAATGGGAACCCGACCGCACCCGATTTCCCACTCCCGATGACGAGCGCCTTAACCCCGTGGGGGGCGCTTATGCCGAACAGATCGCTTCGCGCGGAATTGCCTGTCTGCATCGTTTGGCCGAATCCTCGCAGGGCGCCCTCAAGGTGGTCCGGTCGTCCGCCGCAGTATTGGATAACATGGCGGTAGGTACCATTTCGGCGGTGGTGCATTTCGAGGGTGCCGAGCCCGTTCGCGCCGATCTCTCCAATCTGGAGGCGTATCACGCATCGGGTTTGCGCTCGCTGGGGCTGGTGTGGTGCCGTGACAATGCATTCGGGCACGGCGTTCGGTTCCGGTTTCCAGGGTCGCCCGACGACGGTCCCGGCATCACTGCGGCTGGCGAAGCGCTGGTGAAGGCCTGCAATCGCCTGGGAATTCTCGTGGACCTCTCTCATCTGAACGAAAAAGGTTTCTGGGACGTGGTTCGCGTTTCAAGCGCCCCGTTGGTGGCGACCCATTCCGGGATGCATGCCGTGACCCCGGCATCGCGCAACTTGACCGATCGGCAGCTCGATGCCATCAAGGATTCGGGCGGCCTGGTGGGCATCAACTTCTGTACGGGTTTCATCCGCGATGACGGGCGGCTGGATGCCGATACACCGTTGTCCGATCTCGTGCGCCATTTCCGCTATGCGGTGGAGCGAATGGGTATCGATCATGTGGCCTTCGGGTCGGATTTCGATGGCGCCATAATTCCCTCCGAGATCGGTGATGTGTCCGGACTGCCCAGGGTCGTGGAGGCTCTCGCGCAAAGTGGTCTTGGCGAGGATGAACTCCGGCGCATCGCTTACGCAAACTGGCTCAGGGTGCTGTCACATACGCTGTGAATGCCGTCGGGCGTCGACCTTCATTTTATAGCCGGCAGCATGTCGCGCAGGCCAAGCTTGAGAAACGCGATCGAGTCCCGGGTTCAACCCGGGCGGATTCTCGGTATCACGTCAGGTTCTTCGGGGGTTGTGGAAAGCGGACCCAACAACGCGGCCGGAAGTCGGGGAAAGGCGCTGATCAGGGAAACGAGAACGGCAGCCAGGTATGGCAGCATCTGCATCAGCAACACCAGAACCCAGATGTGCAGGTCAAGGCTCACGGAGGTAGATCGCAGGCTGACACCGATGGTTGCGCCAATCA
>DDYQ01000228.1 GCA_002348005.1 Desulfobacteraceae bacterium UBA2230
CCCAGCAGGTGCATGGAACCGGTGACTTCCCTGACCGCCCCGTAAAAGGTCACGTGCATCGACTCACTCCTTTCAGAATACGCCGTCTACCGGCAAATGCCATTCAACCGCTTCGCCGCACAGTGTAACGGCTGCCAGGTGGGTCGCCCCTATCGGGCATTGGGCCACCAGCCATTCGTCGCTCTCGTAAACCACTTTCAGGTAGCTTTCATTTAAGATTGCCTCGATGCGGCAGCGTGCCAAACCGGCCAGTCCCTGCCCGACCGCCTTGAGCACCGCTTCCTTGGCCGTCCAGTAACGCAGAAAAAGGGCTTCATCCCTTACCCCCCCCAGGCGCCATTCGTCCGGACCCGCCAACCGCGTGTAGAGCGCCTGGGAGACCGGCTGCCGGCGTTCAAGGTCGATACCCACCGGAGACCGGGCGGCGACAGCAGCCACAAAGTCGCTTTTGTGGGTCACCGACCAGTGAATCCCTTCGCAGGGGAGCGGTGCCCCCCGGGCATCCTTGGCAAGCGTTCCCAGTTCCATGTCTGCCCAGCGGGCCGAGTCGGCCAGGGCAATCCGTGCCCGTACGCTCAACGTCCTTACCTTGGAGCGCCCGCGCAGCTGCCGGTCGCTTTCGGCAACCGTCAGAATGACGGGGTGAATCGTGTCTGCGACATGCATTTTATAGTCGTTCCGTGCTGAGCGCTGAACACCGAAGGCCGTATTCTCGGTTCCGGCACTGGTGTGTGCCGGCCGGGCCGACCCGCATTTCACACCCCGGCAGGTCGGGTCGGCATCCGTACCCGTAATCCGGTCTTCACTTTTTCAGCTTGAGGGCCAACGCATAAACTGCTTTCCGGGATACCCCGTGCTGTTCCGCCAATTGCCTGGCAATTTCACCCAGCGGCCGGTCCTGTGTCTGCAACGCCTCCAAAAGCTCATTCTCGAGGCACGCTGCGCTTTTTTCCACCGGTGCGTCCGCGGCGCCGGCCACCAGGAGGGTGCACTCCCCCTTGACGCTGTCACGCCCTGCAATGCATGCGGCGATTTCGGAGAGTGTGGCGCGAATGAATTCCTCGTGCATTTTGGTAATTTCACGCGCCAATACCGCCGGGCGGTCGCCCACGGCTGCCAGCAATTCCTCCAGAAATACCTTCAGGCGCTGGGGGGACTGGTAAAAAATCAGGGTGTGCGGCAGCTGCGCCGCGGCGGCGAGTTGCCGCAGGCGCTTTTCCTTGCGGCGTGACGGAAAGCCCAGGAAGGTAAATGCATCGGTGGCCAATCCGGACACGGAAAGGGCGGCGACGGCGGCCGAAACCCCGGGAATCGGTACGACGCGGATATGATGTCCGGCGGCTTCCTGCACCAGTCGGTAGCCCGGATCGGATATCGAGGGGGTGCCGGCGTCGCTTACCAGCGCCACGGCCGAACCCTCCCGCAGCAAACGGATTAATTCGGGAGTGCGCCGAGCTTCATTGTGTTCGTGATAGGAGAGCAGCCGTTTTTGAATTCCATGCACGGCCAGGAACCGGCCCGTGTGGCGCGTATCTTCGGCGGCGATCAGGTCGACCGCGCCCAGGATTTCCAGGGCGCGCAGGGTGATATCCTTCATGTGCCCGATGGGTGTGGCCACGACATACAACACCCCGGAACGCACCGGGGCACCTGAATTTTGGGGGGTGTCGTCAGGCATGATGGACCGGCGAGCAGTGTTTCATCTTTTCAGCCCTTTGTCTGATCGATGTTACAGGGTCATTAATCATAGGCCAGCTCAAAGGCATTTGGAATCACCTCGATTCGGGCGCACGCATCCTCCTGCTGGACGGTGACCACATCGAACCGCGCCCGGCAATGTGTCTGGTGGTGCTTTTTAAGATATGTCAAGGCGGTCATAGAGATCTTACGCTGCTTGGCAGGACTTACCGCGTATTTGGGATTCCCACGGCGGTGGGTCCGCCGGGATTTGACTTCCACAAAAACGAGCACGCCGCCCTGGCGGGCGATCAGGTCGATTTCCCCGACGGGGGTGCGGAAGTTGTGTTCCAGGATGGTGTAACCCATGCCCCGCAGATGTTCGGCCGCCAAGGCTTCCGCGGCGCGTCCGTATAGCTGCTCACGGTTGAGCATGATCCGGTCCCCGGCCGGGCATCGGAGGGATGTATTCACGCACGCCGCGGAACGTGCAGCGATGGATCGAACACGGTCCGAATGCGGCGATGGCAGCCTGGTGCTCTGCGGTGGGGTATCCCTTGTGGCGATCGAAACCGAACTGGGGGTAATCGTGATGATAACGTTCCATCAAGCGGTCGCGGCTCACCTTGGCGACAATCGACGCGGCGGCGATGGAAACACTGCGGGCGTCGCCCTGAATCAATGCCTGCTGGGGCAGCAGAACGGGAATCCCGAAATTGCCGTCGATCAATACATAGGCGGGTTCCGGAATCAAATTGGACACCGCCATGGCCATGCTGAGGCGCGCGGCCTGGAGGATATTGATCCGGTCGATTTCGCCTGCATCCACGATGCCGATCCCGACGGCAATGGCCCGTGCGTAGATGCGGTCATACAGCCGTTCACGCTGCAGCGGGGTCAACTGTTTGGAATCGTTGACCCCTTCACTGTTAAAATCTGGCGGCAGAATGACGGCCGCAGAGACTACCGGACCGGCCAGCGGCCCCCGGCCGGCTTCATCTACGCCGGCGATCCGGGGATAGCCCTGTGCGGTCAGCGCCTTCTCAAACCTCCAGAGGTCCGCTTTCATGTCGCTCCGCGCTATGGGTTAGGCGCCGCGGAGATGCTCCGCCAGTCGCAGGAGGACCCTTTGTTTTATGCCATGCGCTTTTCACGAATACGCGCGGCCTTGCCGTGCAGGCGGCGCATGTAGTAGATTTTGGCCCTTCGGACCCGACCGCGGGTCACCAGTTCGACATGGTCGATCACCGGCGAATGGGTCGGAAAAATGCGTTCGACACCCACTCCGTAAGAGACCTTGCGAACCGTGAAGGTGGCGTTTATCCCTCCCGAGCGCTTGGAGATGACTACGCCCTGGAACACCTGGATGCGTTCCTTATCGCCTTCCTTGATTTTAACATGTACCCGCACCGTGTCGCCCGGGGCGAACGGGCCCAGGTCCATGCGCATCTGTTCTCTGTCGAGCTGCTTGATGACTTCCATATTAACCCCCTCTTCTGCCAGAACGGGTTCGCGGAGGCGCACAGGCCAGCCACGAAACCGCCCGGAACTTTGCGGTAAAAAACTATCGCACTTCCCTTTGACCCGCTATTCTGTCCAATATAATCGATACGGCCGAACGCACTGCCAGGTGATTGTAATCACCGGTTCCATCAATGGGTTTCAGCCGGTAATCGGCTTGTGCCACAACCTCCGGGGCAATGCCCCAGGCGGTTCCAAAAAGAAGCAGCACCGATCGCCCCTCTTTAATCAGGGAGCGCACTCCCATGCAACTCAAATCGCTCCGTTTCATTCGGGCACTGGTGACCACCGTAATGGGTCGGCTGCCCTGCGCCTGCTCCAACTCCTCCTGGACTGACTCGATCGACGGCTGCAGGCGGATCAAGGAGAGGGCCGCCTGCCGATCCGGGTTGTACTGCGCCCCGTAGCCCTTCACCCAGTGATCGATAATCTGCCGCACCAGGATCTGTTGGTCCTGCAGAGGCGTGACCACGTAAAAGGCTCCCGCACCAAAGGTTCTGGCCGCACGGGCGATATCATGCAGATCCAGTGCGGTGACAGCTGCGGCAATGGTCTCGCCGTTTTTATCGATCACCGGATGATGGATCAACGCGATCGATACCCTGTGCATGCAGCAAGCGATCGATTTCACGATGCCATTGCGCAAGCAGGTCCAACTCCAGTGCCGAAAGCGCTGTCCGCTCCAGCAAGTCGGGCCGTTTGACCAGTGTGCGCATCAACGCATCTGCCCGCCGCCACCGCGCAACCTCCTTGTGATGGCCCGAAAGCAGCACTTCGGGCACGGTGCGGCCCTCGAATTCCGGAGGCCGCGTGTAGTGGGCGCAGTCGAGCCGTTCTGCACCGAAGGAATCCTGGCCGGCTGATGCTTCGTTACCCAAAGCGCCCGGCAGCAGGCGGGTGACTGCATCCATGACCACCATGGCCGGCAGTTCACCGCCGGTCAAAACATAATCGCCGATCGAAATCTCCAGATCGACGAATTGCTCGCTCACGCGTTCGTCAATGCCTTCATAGCGGCCGCATATCAGGATCAGGCCTGCTGCGGCACTCAACCGTCGGGCCAGGCCTTGATCAAAGGGCCGGCCTTGGGGCGAAAGCAGCACCACCGTCGCATCCGGGGCTGCATCGCGGGCGGCGCGCAGCGCCCCTGCAAGCGGCTCAGGCTTCATCACCATGCCGCAACCGCCGCCATAGGGCCGGTCATCGGTCACCCGGTGGCGACCCGCCGCGTAATCGCGAATATTGATGGCGGCAGGCTGAATGGTCCCGCTGTGCACAGCGCGCCGCACGATCCCATTATCCCAGAAGGCGGCAAGCAATTCAGGGAAGAGGGTGAGTACAATGAACTTCATCATGATTCAGTGTTAAGTTTGAAGTTTTAAGTTTTAAGGGTTGAATCGATCGTGTCGGTCCTTTGCTTAACACTTAAAACTTAACACTTAAAACTATCGATTATTCGAGCCCCTCCGGCAGTTCGACCTGAATGTGACCCTTTTGCAGATCGATCTCCATGATCACCGAGGGAATCGCCGGTATCAGAACCTCCGCCCCCGTATCCCGCCTGACCACGTAAACATCGTTCGCCCCGGTGGGGATGATTTCGGAGACCCTGCCCAGATACTCCCCCGACGTCTTGTACACCGCCAGGCCGATCAGATCGATCCAGTAGTAGGTGCCCTCTTCCAGGGGCGGCAATTCGCTTTTGGGGATGTAGACCTCCGACCCTCTCAGCGCTTCGGCCTGATCGCGGGTTTCAACATTCTTCAGGGAGAGGCGGATGCTCTTTTGGTGCGCCCTGACCCCCACGACCTCATAATGCTTCCGACCACCTGACGGGCCCATCAGAATGAGCTGCTCCTGCCGGGCAAAGAGATCTTCGGATTCCGCGTAGGAAAATATTTTGACGTCTCCGCGGATCCCGTGCGCGCCGACAATCCGGCCGATCGGAATGAGATCGCCGGTATACCCGGATTCTGGTTTATTCGATAATTTCAAGAACTGTTCGTTTTTGGGCCTTGATCGCAGCCGCACTCACAACCGCACGGATCGCGCGCGCGGTTCGGCCCTGTTTGCCGATCACCTTGCCGAGATCCGCCTTGGCCACCTTAAGCTCCAGAACCGACGTCTGATTGCCTTCCACTTCAGATACACGCACCTGACCCGGATCATCGACCAGCGCCTGCGCAATGTACTCGACCAGATCCTTCATGAGCCTCCCCCGCAAGCGCTTTCAATCAGCACGTTCACTGCGCTTGGGCCGGACTGAAAAGGCCCTCTTTTTTGAGTATGTTCTTAACCGTATCCGTGGGGACGGCGCCCTGCTGCAACCAATACTTGACCCGTTCCGTTTTCAGGCTGACTTCGGCGGGCTCGCGCACCGGATTGTAGGTCCCAACGTTTTCCAGAAAGCGACCGTCACGCGGACTTTCGCTATCCGCCACGACAATTCTGTAGAACGGTCGTTTTTTGGCGCCATGCCTGGCCAATCTCATTTTGACTGCCATTACCTCTTTCTCCTTTTGAACTCCTGATCAAAACGGCGTCATGCCGCGTCCCAGACCGCGCATACCGCCCTTCTGGAATTTCTTCATCATTTTCATAATCTGGGTATAGTTCTTGAGCAGTTGATTGACATCCTGAACCGAGGTGCCGCTGCCGTTGGCGATACGCCGCCGGCGGCTGCCGTTGATGATCGAGTATTGGCGCCGCTCGTGAGGGGTCATCGAATTGATGATCGCCTCGATACGTACCAATTCGTGTTCATCCACATCCATGTTCTTGAACTGCTTGAGCTTATTCATCCCGGGCAGCATGCTCATGATCTCGGTAAGTGATCCCATCTTGCGCACCTGCCGCAACTGATCCCGGAAATCCTCCAGGGTGAACTCGTTCCGGCGCAGCTTCTTCTGGAGTTCGACCGCCTGTTTGGCGTCCACCACGGCCTGGGCCTTTTCGATCATGGTCAACATATCGCCCATGCCCAGGATGCGTGAG
>DDYQ01000054.1 GCA_002348005.1 Desulfobacteraceae bacterium UBA2230
ATGCAGAAGAACTGGATCGGCCGCAGCCAGGGTGCGGAGATCCGTTTCGCCGTGGAAAACCACGAAAAAGCCATCACGGTGTTCACCACCCGGCAGGATACGGTTTTCGGCGCCACCTTCATGTGCCTCGCACCCGAGCACCCCCTGGTGCCCGAACTGACGCGCGGCACCCGTTATGAGAAGCCTGTCGCAGCGTTCATCGAGCGCATCAGCCTGCAGGAGCGCACCACGAAGGCCATCGAGACCTACGAAAAGGAGGGTGTTTTCACCGGCGCTTACTGCATCAATCCCATGACCGGGCGTCGGATGCCCATTTACACGGCCAATTTCGCGTTGATGGAATACGGCACCGGAGCCGTCATGTCGGTGCCGGCTCACGATCAGCGCGATTTCGATTTCGCCCGCAAGTACGGATTGGGTATCATTGTAGTGGTCAGTCCGCCCGACCGCACGCTTGACCCCGCAACCATGACCGAGGCCTACGCAGGGGAAGGGACGATGGTCAACTCCGGCCGGTTCGATGGCCTGAACAACCGCGAGGCCATGGAGCAGATCGCCGATGAATTGGAGGTTAGAAGCATCGGACGGCGAACCGTCAGCTATCGTCTGCGCGATTGGGGTATTTCGCGCCAGCGTTACTGGGGAGCGCCCATTCCGGTGGTCCACTGCCCGCAATGCGGCATTGTACCGGCGGATGAAAAGGATCTGCCGATTGTTCTGCCCGAGGAGGCTGACCTGCTCGAAGGCGGCCGTTCTCCGCTGCCCGCCCTGGAGTCATTCCGCCGCACGCCATGCCCGCGATGCGGGAATGCCGAAGCCCGGCGCGAAACCGATACGATGGACACCTTCGTAGAATCTTCCTGGTATTTTGAACGCTACTGCAGTCCACGCTACGATCAGGGCATGTTCGAGCCCGCCGCGGTGGCGTACTGGATGCCGGTGGATCAATATATCGGCGGCGTCGAGCACGCGATTCTGCACCTGCTTTACTCGCGCTACTATACC
The DNA here is from genome assembly GCA_002348005.1 of Desulfobacteraceae bacterium UBA2230. The sequence goes on from DDYQ01000054.1 coordinate 1,006, forward strand.
CGGGTGCTGCACGACCTGGGAATGGTATCGTACAAGGAACCCTTCACGCGCCTGTTGACTCAGGGGATGGTGTGCAAGGAGACTTACGCCTGTCCGCAGCACGGGTTTCTTTTCCCGGAACAGGTGACCGAAGCGCGCCGCTGCACGCAGTGCGGTCAGGCGGTTACTGTCGGCCGCGTTGAAAAGATGTCCAAATCCAAGCGCAATGTCATCGATCCCAACACCCTTCTGCAACAGTACGGGGCCGATACCACACGGCTGTTCTGCCTTTTTGCGGCACCGCCCGAGAAGGATCTGGAGTGGAGCGAGCAGGGTGTCGAAGGTAGCACCCGCTTCCTTGGCCGCGTGTGGCGTTTGGCAGCGGACTGGATGCCGACGGTGCAGAAGGCGCAGCCCTACGAGGGTCCTCCCGAGCAGTTGGCAGAACCGCTGCGGGCGCTTTACAAAAAGACCCATCAGACCATTGAAAAAGTCACTCGCGACATCGAGGACCGGTTTCATTTTAACACGGCGATCAGTGCCGTGATGGAGTTGGTGAACCATATGTACGGGATGGCCGCAGACGTCCACCCGCAGGCCCCGGGCGTGATGCGCCACGCACTGGAAGGTGTTGTGCTGTTGCTTTCGCCGATCGTGCCGCATTTTTCTGAGGAGATCTGGAGTGCCTTGGGGCACGAGGATAGTGTCGCCTCGGTGCCATGGCCGAATTTTCGGGAAGACGCGCTGGTCAAAGATCAGGTGACAATCGTGGTGCAGGTCAACGGAAAACTGCGGGGTCGCTTTACGGTTCCATTCGATACCGGGGAGGAGCGCTTAAAGCAGGCGGCCCTGGAAGACGAACGGGTGGGCAAATTTATTGAGAACCGCTCGATCCGCAAAATCGTAGTCGTCCCCAACAAATTGGTGAACATCGTTGTCTGAAACGACCCCGAACCACAGGAGGAGGGCAGGCCCCGGAATCCGGGCGGCCCGGCCCGCGGCCGTGCTGGCCTCGGCGCTCATACTTTTCTTGACCTGCGCCTGCGGATATCACATGGCGGTGGGAGGCGATCTGCCGGGGGGGCTTCAATCGGTGGCAGTGCACGTTCTGACTAACCGCACAATTGAGACGGGGCTGGAGTCAGTGGTCACCAATGCCCTGGTGGGTGAACTCAACCGGTTGAAACCAGGCGTCGTTGCGGAATCAGGCGAAGCCGAAGCAATTCTGACCGGGACCATTACTGGTCTGAACACCCATACCATAGCGCATACCGGAATCGATACCGCCCGGGAGCGGAGTGTGATCATCGCCCTGTCCGTGAATCTAACGGATAAAAGCGGAAAGCCAGTCTGGAGAGGGCGCAGGGTCACCGCCGAGGAAACGTATTTAACGAGTGGGGACCGTATCGACTCAGATGCCAATCGTCGTCAGGCCATTGCGCTGGCTGCCCAACGTGCGGCCGAGAGTGTGGCGCGGCGATTGATGGAAGATTTTTAACTCTGAAGCTGTGGCTGAAACACCAAAAGCGCCCGCAGGGGAGACCTCCGCGGGCGCTGGGTTGTCTTTGAATCGTTGGTACTGCCGGGACCACTGCCAATGGCGCGTGCTGCAACCAGAGATTACGGCGTTACGGTTTTGGACAGCTTAACCAATCTGGAAATTTTACGGGCGGCGGTGCGTTTGTGCAGCACCCCTTTTTTAACCGCCTTATCGATGGCCGACTGAGCGGCTTTGAGACTCGAGGGCATGGTTTCAGGCGATTTTTCGGATACCGCTTCGCGAACCTCGCGGACAACCGATTTAACACGGGTTTTGACCGCCTTGTTGCGCATGCGCCGATCTTCATTCTGACGGGCGCGCTTTTCGGCTGATTTATGATTGGCCAATGTCCTGCTCCTTTCGATGCAAGTCGCTTTTCAAAAATGCGAGTATATACAGTCCGCTGGAGTGACTGTCAAGGGGTTTAACGGGTCAATGATGGATCGGCCCTGGTGGATGGAGCCGTAAAAGAGTTGGCATACCCGTAAAACGTGAATCAACCCGATAGGAGAGCCGTGCCAGGCGATGCTGCTTCCAACTCGACCGCCCAACGGTTGAGCCGCGCCACGGGTGTAGTCGGACTGGCCACACTGGTCAGCCGGCTCCTCGGGTACGTGCGCGACATGATCGTGGCCTCTCTGTTCGGCGTCGGCATGGCTGCGGATGCATTCCTGCTGGCCTTCAGCATTCCCAATCTTCTGCGGCGTTTGTTCGCCGAAGGCACGTTGAGCATTGCCTTTGTGCCGGTGTATTCCACTTATCTGGCGCGTGAAGGCCGTGCGGAAGCCGACGCGCTGGCCGGCAGCGCCTTTAAGATTCTGCTGTTGGTCCTCACCGCGCTCAGTATAACCGGCGTGCTGCTGGCGCCTCACCTGGTCCGGCTCACGGCATTCGGCTGGAACCACATGCCGCAAAAATTCGAATTATGCATCACGTTGACGCGGATCATGTTCCCGTACGTGCTTTTCATCGGCCTGGTTTCGCTGTGTATGGGAATATTGAATGTGCTTGATCATTTCGCAGCGCCGGCGCTATCTCCTGCACTTCTGAACATTTCCATGATCGCGGCGGTCAGCAGCGCCTGGTGGATCTTCGACAGTCCGGTCGTTCAGGTGAAATGGCTGGCGGCCGGTGTGGTCCTGGGCGGCGCGCTGCAATTCGCGATACAGCTGCCTTTGCTGGCCCGCAAACGCGTCCGGCTGTTCGACTCGGGTCGCCTGTGGCATCCCGGGCTGAACCGCATCTTGTTATTGATGGGGCCGGTTTTGTTCGGAGCGGCCGTTTACCAGATCAACAGTCTGGTCATCCGGCTTCTGGCTTCATTGCTGCCACAAGGCAGTGTCGCCTATCTCTACTACGCCGATCGACTGGTTCAATTTCCCCTTGGGGTTTTCGGCATCGCCGTGGCCACGGCGGTGCTGCCGGCCTTGTCCCGCCATGCGGCAGTCAAAGAATGGGAAGGTTTGCGGCGCACCTTTTCTTATGCGCTGCGTTTCGTCCTCTTTATTACGCTGCCGGCCATGATGGGCATCATCATTCTGCGGGAACCGATCATCCGGCTGCTTTTTCAACGTGGCGCCTTCGATGCACACGCCACTCAGTTAACGGCAAGTGCGCTATTATTCTATGGCATGGGATTGTGGGCTTTTGCTGCTGAAAGAATTGTGTTAAACACCTTTTATGCACTTCAGGATACAAGAACCCCGGTTCGCATCGGCATTTTTATTTTGGTCACCCATTTGCTGCTGAGCATCATTCTTCTGCAAACGATGCGGCACGATGGCCTGGCCCTGGCTTTGTCGCTCTCTTCGGCCACCAACGTGGCGCTCCTGGTCTGGGCCTTGCGACGGCGCCTGGGTTCTCTGGGATGGCGCCGGTTGGCCTGGTCGGCCGGCAAATCGGCAGGCTGTGCGCTGCTGATGGGATTGGCGGTCTGGCTGCTCTCGCTCTGGCGCCTTCACGCGCCTGAAACGAGCGGATTGAGCCTGGCAGGACACCTGAGTCTGTGCATCGGAGTCGGAATAGTGGTTTATGGAGCTTTGGCATGGATTTGCAGGCTCCCTGAACTGAATGATGTGCTGCAATTCTTTCGCAACAGGACCGGCATTCAGTGATGCGACATCGCAGAATTACGTTGACAGCAGCCCTGGCGGCGCTTGGCCTGCTGTTGCTGATCATCGTTCTGGGCGACAATGGAGTTGTTGAACTGGTGCGGCTGCACGGTACGCATAAGACGCTGTGTGCTGAAAATGCAGGTCTGTCGCGGGAGAACCTGCAGCTTTATCGCACTGTTGACCGCCTGCAAAACGATCCGGCTTATGTGGAAAATGTGGCGCGCCGCGAACTGGGGATGATTCGGACGGATGAACTGATCTTTCAATTTCAAACAACGGGCAAGACTGGTGGGCCGAAATGACCCGGGTGAAAGAAAGCTATACCGCCACTATGGCTAAGATTTATGCGGATCAGGGGTATCTGCGCAAGGCCGCTCAGATATACCGCTACCTGCTGGCGCAAAATCCCGATCAGGATGGCATCCGGGAGGCCCTCGCGGCATTGGAACAAGAAATGGTCCGCTGTCCGGAACCATCGCGCAAGGAACTGGGCCTTTTGTTCAAGGAATGGGTTCATTTGTTGAGTGATCTGAGACACAGCAGGCGTTGCACGCAGGCGGCGGCGGACAGACTGGAAGAAATTGACCGAAGATGACCACTATAATCAAATCCAAAAACATTGTACTGGGTGTCTGCGGCGGCATCGCAGCATATAAGAGCGTTGAATTACTGCGCCTGCTCGTCAAAGCAGGTGCCGAGGCGCGCGTGATCATGACCGCCGAAGCCGCGCAGTTTGTCGGGCCGATGACATTCGAAGCCCTCAGCCGACGAAAGGTGGTTTGCAGCTTGTTCGATCCCACCGACGATGCCTCCATTCAGCACATCCGATGGGCCCAGGAAGCCGATGCCGTGGTGGTGGCGCCGGCCACTGCCAACATTATCGGCAAACTGGCCAACGGCATCGCCGACGATGCATTGACCACCTTCATGCTGGCCGTGACCTGTCCGGTAATGATTTGCCCTTCGATGAACACCAACATGTATGCAAATCCGGCCGTGCAGCGCAATATCGAGATGCTCAAAAACCGCGGCAATAAAGTCCCCGACCCGGCCGCAGGGGAACTGGCCTGCGGCACCTGCGGGCCGGGGAGGCTGCCCGAACCGGCGGAACTGTTCGATATGCTGGGGGGGCTTCTGGCACCCAAGGATTTCCGCGGCCGCAATGTTGTCGTCACGGCCGGGCCCACGCGCGAAGCGATCGATCCGGTGCGTTTCATCAGTAATCCATCATCGGGCAAGATGGGATACGCCATCGCCCGCGCCGCCGAAATGCGCGGCGCGCAGGTCATTCTGATCACCGGTCCCACGGCATTGCCACCGCCGCCCAATGTGATGGTCATCCGGGTCACCACCGCCGCCGAAATGCTCGCGGCCGTCCTCGATTACACCGCACATGCCGACGTGATCATCAAAAGCGCGGCCGTTGCAGACTATCGTCCGGTTGCGGCCGCCTCCCAGAAGATCAAAAAGAGCGATACCGCTCTGACACTGACCTTGGAGCGTACTCAGGACATCCTCAAAGCCGTGGCCGAACGTAAGAAAACCCAGATCGTCGTTGGGTTCGCCGCCGAGACACAGAAATTGGATGAATTCGCGACCACTAAGTTAAAAGCCAAGAAGCTCGACATGATTGTGGGCAATTTGATCGGATCCCATGATGCCGGTTTCGGCACCGATACCAACCGCGTCACGTTCTACTTTCCGGACGGCACGCGGGAGGCCCTCGACACAATGCCCAAGGAGGACCTGGCGCATATGATCCTCGACCGCATCGGCAGACTGCCGGTCGCCCGTCCGGCTGCGTTGGCTGAAGAAGAGCGCCGTTGACTCTGAACCGAACCCGATTGGTGCACGAAACGCTGACTGCCGTGCGGGGGTCGCTGGAGCAGTTCGCCCGCTGGGGGCTGAAAGGTTTCGACTGTTCGGCAGACTGCCTGGCCGTATTGCAGAAATGGTCACGGCCGCTGCCCAAAAACGAAGCGGACAGCCTTCAACAGATTCAGGCCGATCTGGGCGATTGCCGGCGTTGCCCGCTTTGCCGCGAACGTACGCACCTGGTTTTTGGTGAAGGCGACCCTGCGGCGCGCCTCGTCTTCGTGGGAGAAGGACCCGGGTTTGAAGAAGATCGCAGCGGTCGTCCCTTTGTGGGTGCTGCCGGTGAATTGCTCGAACGCATCATCCAGGCCATGAAGTTGTGCCGCGCGCAGGTTTACATCTGCAATATCGTCAAATGCCGCCCACCCGGAAACCGCAATCCCGAAGCCGAAGAAATCGCCGCTTGCCGGCCGTTTCTTGAGCGCCAGCTGAATGTCCTGCATCCCGATGTAATTTGCGCCCTGGGCAATGTGGCCGCCCACAGCCTGCTCGGCACAACTGCTCCGATCTCCCGTCTGCGCGGGCGATTTTACGATTTCCGCGGTATCAGGGTGATGCCCACCTTTCATCCCGCCTACCTGTTGCGCAATCCTGACGACAAGCGTGCCGTCTGGGAGGATATGAAAAAGATCATGGCCATACTGGGAATTCCGGTCTAAAGTAAGTATATTGTCAGCAAGCGGGTTCCAAGAGGGCGTGTAATGCTTCTGACATCAAGAACGGAGTGCTTGCCATGAAAGTCTTTCCGGCACGCATGCTGATACTGAGCCTGGCTGGCTGTATGGTTTTGCTGACTGCGGCTTTGGCCGCAGAAGAGGTCGAAACGCAGCCGCTGGTGTTGATTGCCTCGGTTGCCGACGCCATTGGACCGGGTACCGCCGAATTCCTGGTGGATGCCATGGCGCAGGCCGAGGAGCGCGGTGCCGCGGCACTCATCATCCAGCTCGACACCCCGGGCGGACTGGCCGAATCGATGCGCCAAATCGTGCAGGCAATGTATGCCTGCAACGTACCCGTGGTGGTTTATGTCTGGCCCCAGGGGGCGCGGGCCGCATCGGCGGGGGTGATGATCACCATGGCAGCCGATATTGCGGCTATGGCGCCGGGCACCAATATCGGTGCCGCCCATCCGGTCGGCGCAGGGGGGCAGGAGATCGGGGATACCATGGCCGGCAAGGTGATCAATGACATGGTGGCCTTTGCCCGGGGCATTGCCAACAGACGCGGCCGCAACGCCGATTGGGTAGAGAAGGCCATCCGCGAAAGCGTCTCGATTACCGCATCCGAAGCCTTGAAAATTAAAGTAATTGACCTGGTGGCCGAGAATCCGGACGATTTGATCCGCCAACTTCACGGGCGCGAGGTAACCGGTAAGGGCAGGCTCGATCTTTCGAACGCGCAGCGCGTCACGGTCGAGGAGGGCCTGCGGATCAAAATCCTCAAGACCATCAGCAATCCGAATATCGTCTACATTCTTTTCATGATCGGCCTGGCCGGCATCTATTTCGAACTATCCAACCCCGGCGCAATTTTCCCGGGCGTGATCGGTACCATTGCATTGATTCTGGCCTTTTTCGCGTTTCAGGCTTTGCCGGTCAACACGGCCGGTATCCTGTTGATCATTTTGTCCGGTATCCTTTTTATTCTCGAGATCAAAGTAACCAGTTACGGGCTGCTCAGTTTGGCAGGCCTGTTCAGCCTGGTGCTGGGATCGCTGATGCTGTTCAAGGGCGCCGGGCCGCAGTTCCAATTGGCGTGGCAGGTCATTGTGCCCACGGTATTGACAACCGCTGCATTTTTCGTGGGCGTGACGGCCCTGGTGGTACGGGCGCATGCCCGGCGTCCGCGAACCGGGGTCGAAGGCCTGGTAGGCGAAGTGGGGGTCGTCCGGGTAGCCGATGGTCTGCAAGGTAAGGTTCAGGTGCATGGCGAGCTTTGGCAGGCGGTGTTCGAGCGGCCGGTCTCGGTCGGCATGCGGGTGGAGGTTGTGGCGGTGGAAAATCTGCGCCTGAACGTCAAGCCCTTTGATAACCCGAAGTAATCGCTTCGAGGAGAACGAAGCATCCGCGGGCGGGTGAGGAGGATCTCATGTTTCCAGTTCCTTTTATCGCCATCTTTATTCTTATATTACTTTTTCTTTGGTCGGCCATCAAAATCCTCAACGAGTACGAGCGCGGCGTTATTTTTCGCCTGGGACGCGTGATCAGTGCCAAAGGTCCGGGTTTGATCATCCTGATCCCGATGATCGACCGCATGGTTAAAGTGAGTTTGCGCCTGGTGGCCGTAGATGTCGATCCACAGGATGTCATCACCCGGGATAACGTTTCGGTCAAGGTCAACGCGGTGATCTACTTCCGCGTGATCGATCCGGTCAGGGCCATCATCGAGGTGGAAAGTTATAACTATGCCATGACCCAACTGGCCCAAACCACGCTGCGAAGTGTCTGCGGCCAGGCCGAACTGGACGAGTTGCTGTCGGACCGGGAAAAAATCAACTCCAAGCTTCAGGAGATCCTCGATATGCATACCGACCCCTGGGGGTTGAAAGTCACTACGGTGGAACTGAAGCATATCGATCTGCCCAGCGAAATGCAGCGTGCCATGGCCCGGCAGGCGGAGGCCGAACGTGAACGGCGCGCCAAAGTGATCAATGCCGAAGGCGAGTTCCAGGCTGCCACAAGGCTCTCCGACGCGGCCCGCATCATCCAGGAGCAGCCCATTGCGCTGCAGTTGCGCTATCTTCAGACCATCATCGAGATCAGCGCCGAACACAATACCACCACCATCCTGCCGTTGCCGATCGAATTGCTGAAACCGTTCCTCAAGGATTAAACGCATGGATCGATTTAACGGCGCATACGGACGGGGTGGAATGATCGAGGAGACTCGGATGCTGTAAAAACTAAATTCGGGTATCGCATAGCGCGGCACGCGAACCGCTCAACCGCTGATCGTGAGACCGTTGCCCCCATCAACCCATTTGACATTTCTCCGCAAATCAGGGTATCTAAGCAGTTTTCAGCGGGAGCGCCGCTGTGATCTTCAGTCTGTCGCGACGAACGTAAGAAAGGAGTCTGATTCATGGCCGAAAAAAAGAAAAAGGAAGGGGCTGAAAAACCGCTCGATAAATTGACCGTCATCGAACTGCGGGAAATCGCCAAGTCGATACCCGATGTGGTCGGCGTACACGGAATGAACAAGGGCGATCTGTTGGCAGTCATCAAGGAGGCCAGGGGCATCAAGGAGCCTGAGAAAAAAGCGAGTGCCTCGGTGCGCCAAATCAAATCCAGGATCAAGGGTTTGAAGCAAAAGCGGCAGGAAGCTTTGACCGGCGACGACAGGCAAAAGGCGGCGATCTATCGGCGTCAGATTGCACGGTTGAAAAAGAAGAGCCGGCAAGCCGCCTGATGAGACGTCCGGAACATGCACAGGTCGCAAAGATGATCGATCCTGAGAGCGTCGCTTTCGATATCGACGGCGTAATCGCCAATACCATGCAACTTTTCCTGGACATCGCCCAGGAGGTTTACGGTATCAATAACATTCGCTACGGGGACATTACGAAATACCATCTTGACGAGTGTCTGGCGATGGACCCCGAAGTGATCCGTGAGATCAACAACCGCATCATCGAAGGAAATTACCCGTGCGCACTGGCGCCCATAGAGGGTGCGGCCGGCGTTTTGCGGCGGCTTGGGCACTTCGGGCCCTTGCGCCTGGTTACCGCCCGTCCAAAACCGGGGCCGATGAGCGATTGGATGCCCCAACTGCTGCTGCCTGATCAGCATCGGATCGAAATGCACGCCACCGGAAGTTTCGAAGCCAAGGCCGATGTTCTGAAGGCGCACAATATTCGCTTTTTCGTCGAAGACCGGCTGGATACCTGCTTTCTGCTGGAAGGGCAGGATATCACACCCGTGCTGTTCGTGCAGCCCTGGAATCGGGAACCGCACCCGTTCATCGAGGTCAGTAATTGGGAGCAGCTGGAAAGGCTGTTTAACTTCGACTAAAGGGAGCCCGCGTTGCTCGCAAGCATCCATATGTTCATCGAGAGCCTGGCCGCCGAGAAGGGGTATTCAGCGCATACCCTGCGGGCTTATCGCCACAACCTTATGGAGCTTGCCGCCCATGCCGCCGGCAATCCCGATTGGGTTCACACCGCCCCCGAACGTCTTGTCGGCGTCCAACTCGGGCAAATCGATAATCTTCAGATACGTGCATTTCTCGCCTACCTACACGGGCGCAACCGCAAAACCTCCATTGCGCGCAAGTTGGCCGCTATCCGTTCGTTCTTCCGTTTCCTGCACAAACATGGTCGGGTGGCGCAGAATCCAACCGAGGCACTACGCACGCCCAAGCACACCAAACCGATGCCGGTCTATCTTTCGGTGGATGATATGTTTCGCCTGCTCGAATCGATTCCGGCTCAAGGCGTTCTGGGGCTGCGCAACCGGGCCCTGCTGGAGACGCTCTACTCGGCCGGTGTGCGCGTTTCCGAACTGGCCGGTCTGAACGTACGCGATGTGGATATTGAAAATGGGCTGATCCGCGTGACCGGTAAAGGCAACAAGGAGCGCATCGTTCCGGTCGGCCGTAAGGCGCTTGAGGCGGTTGCGGCCTACCGGGAAGCACTGCCCGTCGATGTCGCGGAGGTGAACGGAGCCGGGCCGCTTTTCTTGAACAAAGACCTCGGCCGCTTGACGACACGCTCCATCGCGCGGATCGTCGACACTTTCGCGCGTGCCTGTGGTCTGCCTGTTCCGGTGTCGCCCCATGCCTTCCGTCACTCTTACGCAACACACCTGCTGGATTCCGGCGCCGATCTGCGGGCCGTGCAAGAGTTGCTGGGACATCGCAGTCTGTCCACCACCCAGCGCTATACCCATGTGAGCATCGATCGGTTGATGGCGGTTTATGACAAGGCCCATCCCCGAAGGTGATTCTTCCGGAGGTTTCATGACGCAGTCCAGATGGGATCGCATGCACGGGACGACTATCTTGGCCGTGCGCCACAAAGGGCGTGTCGTACTGGCAGGAGACGGTCAAGTGTCGCTGCAGAATACGATTATCAAACATCAGGCCCGCAAGGTGCGCCGCATTTACAACGATCAGATCCTGGTGGGATTTGCCGGTGCCACCGCCGATGCCCTGAACCTTTCCGAACGCCTGGAGGCCAAACTGGAGCGCTACAATGGCAATCTGACCCGCAGCGCTGTCGAACTGGCGCGCGATTGGCGTACGGATAAAATACTGCATCGGCTGGAAGCCTTGATGATCGCCGCCGATCCCAAAAAGCTTTTTCTGCTTTCGGGCAACGGCGATGTGATTGAACCCGACGAAGGCGTCATCGGCATCGGTTCGGGCGGCGTCGCCGCCCAGGCGGCGGCCACGGCCCTGATGCGCCACACCGGTCTGGACGCACGCCAGGTCGCCGAAACCGCCATGCGCATCGCAGCCGCTTTGTGTATCTACACCAATGATTTTTTGACCCTGGAAGAAATGACGTTAGATGAACAATCTTAAACCCAGAGAAATCGTCACCGCCCTGGACCGCTACATCATCGGCCAGGACAAAGCCAAACGTTCGGTGGCCATCGCCCTGCGCAACCGCTGGCGGCGCCAGCAGGCACCCGAAGAACTGCGCGATGAAATTGCGCCCAAAAATATCATTCTGATCGGTCCCACAGGCGTCGGCAAGACTGAGATCGCCCGGCGGTTGTCGCGTTTGACCGATTCGCCGTTTTATAAAGTCGAGGCTTCAAAGTTCACCGAAGTCGGTTATGTGGGCCGTGATGTCGAATCGATGGTTCGGGATCTGGTTGAGCTGACCGTCAATGAAATGCGCCAGAACGAGCAGCATCTGGTTCGCGACAAGGCCCGCCAGACCGCCGAAGAGCGCCTGCTTGACATTCTGCTGCCCAAGACGCCCGCCAGAACCGCAGCCACACCCCAGGTGGAGGGCGGTGAAG
>DDYQ01000128.1 GCA_002348005.1 Desulfobacteraceae bacterium UBA2230
CGCTTCGTTTCCATCGCTCGATGTGTCGCCGCCAATACCGCCGCTTGGCCTCCAATGCCTCGACTCGCTTCTCCCCTGTCACGATGACGCCTCCTTGGCTCAAATGGTCTACAGCCTACGGAAACCATCCGTGACAAACTTTCAAGGCTTTGAGAAGATGCGGTTCGCCGGACGCTTACCGAATCGCGAAAGCGGCCTTGTGGCGGATCCGCCTTCTTTCCAGGACGTAAAAAAAGCTGACACCGCCGCCGGGTTTTTGCGTGTACCGGCACGGGCGCGGGCGCCGTTTCGCCCCGGTGCAGCCCGTTGGAAACGCCCACCGCACCGCCTGAAGCGGCTTCAGGTTGGCCGTACACTTCGGTTTCGACGACTGGCGCGGCCTTTGCTGTTCATTCGGGGCGCGGGGCGGTGAAAATTTCCTGGTGAGCATAAGATGGCAGAACTGACCAAACGTCCGGTTGTGGAAAAACAGATCATTCTGGCGGTAGCCGGAATCCTGGTGGTGTTCTTATCCATCGGAGTCTCGCTCAATTCATGGTCCGGTGAAGATGTCCGCCAGATCGTCAAGAACCAGTTCAACGCCGAACAGCTTGTGGTGGCCCGCAGCGTCAAAGGGCTCATCGAACGGGAACTCAACTTTCTCAAACGCGAAATCCAGCTGCTGGCCCGTGAGGCGGGCCGGGGCGCCTTTTCACCGGACACGATGCAGCGCCCGATCCAGATGTCCTTCAGCCGGGTGATTGAAAGCGGGGTGCGGCGCATAGAGATCTATGATCTGGAAAACGACCGCCTCTTTCGCTACCTGCCGTATAGACAGTGGAGCATCGCCCAGAAGGACCTCGATCTGCCGGACAACACGATCATGGCCCAAGCCTTCGCCCAGGAGCGGATTTGGGTCAGCACCCCGGTATTGAACGGCGCCGAAATCTACCTGACGCTGGCAGCCCCACTGGCCGATCAGACCGGGCTGTACCTTTTTTTCCACATCAACGTCTCGTGGTTTTTGGCCCCTTTCATCAAGCATATCCGCTCGGGCGAAACCGGCTATGCCTGGGTCATCGACGGCAAAGGCCGTTTCCTTTACCATCCGGAAATCTCCTATATCGGCAAAAGTGCTTTCAAGGCACGTGCCGAAAAGTTTTTGGATTTTTCTTTCCAACGGATCGATGAAATCCAGCAAAAGCACATGCTGCGTGCTGAGGAAGGCACCGGCGTATACGATTCTTCCTGGCACAGGGGTCTTACCGGTGAACCGATCATGCTGATCGCCTTTGCGCCCATCACGGTGGCCACCTCACCGCCCCAGCATTGGTCGGTGGCGGTGGTGGCGCCGGAAAGCGAAATCGAAGCTGCCGTGCGCCGCAGCCACTTCCTGCTATGGTCCTTGCAGGGGCTGGGACTTTTCATCCTGCTGGCGGCCGGCGTGACCATCGTGGCCCTGGAGATGCGCTGGTCCCGGCGGCTCGAAAGGCTGGTGGACAACCGAACCCTGGCCCTGCGCCGCAGCGAGGAAGACTATCGCAGCCTGGTGGAAAGCGCCGAAGACTTCATTTACACCGTCGACAGCGAGGCCCAGTTCCTTTCGGTCAACAGTTTTACGGCCAAGTTCTTCGGGCAGGATCCGGAACAGCTCGCCGGCCGGCCCCTCAACGCCCTTTTCAGTGAAGCCGTCGCCGCGCGTCAGCGCGAACATATCGCCCGGGTCTTCCAGAGGGGCCGCAGCATCCGCGATGAATTCGAAATCCAGAGCGGTGGCGGCAGTATCTGGCTCAGTGCCAACTTCATGCCGGTGCGCGGTGAAACAGGTGTGGTGCAGGCCGTTTTGTGCATCGCTCGGGACGTCACCGAAAACAAACAGTTGCAAGAGCACCTGATCAACACCGAAAAGCTGGCCTCCATCGGCACCCTGGCCGCCGGCTTCGCCCACGAGATCAACAATCCGTTGGGGGTCATGCTCGGGTTTTGCGACCTGCTGCTGCGCGGCCGGGAACCGGGTACCCAGGAGCATGAGGACCTCAAAACCATCGAGCGCCAGGGGATGCACTGCAAGGAGATCGTGGAGAACCTGCTCAGCTTCGCCTGCAACCGGGGAGACAAATCGGACCGTGCGGCCCTGAATCGCTGCATCGAGGAAATCGTGCGGGTGGTGCGCCACAATCTGGAAATGAACGGCATCGAAATCCATAGCAGCCTGGACGAGTCCATCGGGACGGTCAGCGGCGATCACCGCCAGTTGCAGCAAGTCTTTCTCAATCTGATCAACAACGCCGCGGCAGCCATGACCGAAGGAGGCAGCCTGACGATCTCCAGCCGGCTCGAAAAAGGCGGGCGCTGGGCTTCGGTCCGGATTCATGACACCGGAAGCGGAATCCGGCCCGAGGACCTGGACCACATCTTCGAACCGTTTTACACCACCAAACCCGAAGGCGAGGGCACAGGCTTGGGCCTCTTTGTCAGCTACGGCATCGTGACGCGCTACGGCGGCAGTATCGAGTGCCAGAGCCACACCACTGAGACTCCCGGCCGTCCCCGGGGCACGACCTTCACCGTAAAGCTCCCAGTCCGGATCAAGGAGGCATGATGAACGGACGTATCCTGGCAGTGGACGATGAAAAAGACATGCTGGCCCTGCTGCGGCGGATCATCGACGCAGAGACCGATTATGAACTGATTACCGAGTCCGATCCGCTCCAGGCCCTGGAACGGTTCAAGGCCGAACCCTTCGATCTGGTAATCAGCGATCTGAAGATGCCCAAGATGGACGGGCTGCGTCTGCTCGAGGCCATTCAAGGGCACAACCCCAAAGCGGCCGTGATCCTGATGACCGCCTACGGCACCATCGAAACGGCTGTTGAGGCTACCCGTAAAGGAGCCCAGGATTTCATCACCAAGCCGTTCCGGCATGAACGGATCCTGGTCACGGTGGAAAGGGTGATGCAGTGGCATCGCATGGCCAAGGAAAACGAGCGCCTGCGCGAGGCGTTGGCCCACAAGGAGGGCTTTGCCAGCCTGATCGGGACCACCGCCAAAATGAAGGAGGTGTTCGAACGCATCCGCCAGGTCGCCCCCACCCAGGGCACGGTGCTGATTACCGGCCCTTCGGGCACCGGCAAGGAGCTGGTGGCCAGGGCCATCCATCAGTACAGCCAGCGGCACGAACGCAAACTGGTCACGGTCAACTGCACCGCCATTCCGGAAAACGTGCTTGAAAGCGAACTGTTCGG
>DDYQ01000030.1 GCA_002348005.1 Desulfobacteraceae bacterium UBA2230
TCAACCGGGTACGACGGTGAAATGGTGACTCCCGACTACCTGATGGGCATCAACTATCCGGCCTCGCTGCAGGTGCGAAGCGATCTTCAATCGACCGACAACCGTCCGGAGAGGCGAGTGCAGTTCAATAAACTGCTGCCGAAGGTGAAGAACCTGCAGAACGCAAAGAACGTTATCACCTATACCGATCCAAACAACCCCCTGTCCATTTTCGGGCGCTGGGATCTCGGCTATGGGGTGACCGATTATCCCAAGCAGATCCCGGACGGGGCTGTTGACTCGAAGGCGGGCGACACGGCCATGGTCCGGTCATTCATGGAGTTGTCCGGTATCCTGGACACCGAGTCTCCGGTTAGCGGTTTCTGGATGCTCTACGGTACTCCGCAGGTCAAAGGCAAGCCGTTCATCTGGAGCGAGTCGCTGTGGAATTGGCAGCTGCTGCGGGATGTGCCGGACAGCCTGGACGGCATATTTACCCTGATGCCCCTGTACTTGAGGTGACGTGAGCGGCGTACAGTGCCGTTCTTCTACAAGCTGACGGGCACCCGCCCAACGAACACGGACAAGGCGCTCCAGCCGTAACGCGACCGGAGCCGGAAAGGGGATCAGTCATGAAGCTGAATTTGATGCGCCGTTGCTTTTGTATCGCTCTTCTTCTACTGGCGATCATCGGCACAGTATATTCCTTATCTCAGGCGCAGAACCTACAGAAAAGCACTGCCTGCAAACAAGAAAATACCGTTGAAACCGCCTCGGTAAAACGTCCGATGAAAACCATCGGCATCATCGGCGGAGTCAGTTGGGCTTCATCCATTGAATACTACCGCATCATGAACGAACTCGTCCGTGACAAGTTGGGTGGTGTGAATTCCGCCCAGATACTGATGTTCTCCATCGAGTTCGGTGAATTTTCCAAGCAGGAACGTTTAGCGGATAAAGGCGATTGGACATTGATGACGCAAACTATCCTTGATGCCGCGCGACGGTTGAAACGGGGTGGGGCGGATTTCATCGTCATCGCTTCCAATACGCTCAATTCACTTGCGCCTGCCGTCGAACAGGAAGTCGGACTTCCCGTTCTTCATATCGCCGACGCGACAGGAGCAGCGGTCCGCAAAAAAGGACTGCGAACCGTTGCCTTACTTGGAACCAAATACACGATGGAACAACCGTTCTATCGGGATCGTCTCAAGAAATATGGGATCAGGGTTGTCATACCCAAGGAGAAAGAACGGGATTACATCAATGCGGTGATTTTCGATGAGCTGTGCGCCAACAGGATCAAAAAGGAATCCAGAGAGGGTTACCAGAAGATCATCGAGCGTCTCCGGAAAGAGGAAGGCGCTGAAGGGGTAATTTTAGGCTGCACGGAGATTCCGTTGCTTATCAAGCAAGAGGATGTTGCCATACCGGTTTTCGACACTACGGCAATACATTCTGAGGCCGCGGTCGATTTTTCGCTGAACAGGGAATAGCTCAGCCACCTCCCCCTCTCCCACCAGGGGAGAAGGAGAAAAACCCAGGCTCCGTACAGAGTCTGAAATCAGGAAGGAGGATGCGGTATGAAAGCAATTGTACTGAAGGCCTTTATCCTTTTTACTTCTATTTTATTTCTGGCGCCCTGCGCATTTTCGCAACGAGCCGGACTGGGGGGTGGAGACCTGGCCGGGTTCCGGGATGCGCTCACGCAGGACGGGTTCGACGTGACCACAGGCGCCGTTGTCCCCTGGAATCTGGCGGCAGCGTGGTGCGCCAACACCCCGGGCGTCGACAGCGCCCTCTATTTCAACATTGAACCATATATCCAGGTGCAGGTTCCCGCGTCGGCGCAGGAACCGAATCAACTGAGCGGTCAATTCCAACTGGATCCCCGGGAAGCCGTTGTTTTGATCGGCCTGACGCCACCACCTGAAAAATACTTCAGCATTACCCCCTATCTCTGGTCAAGGGTGTACCCCGATGGGAGCAGAAAGCAGGTTATTGCCACCTTGGGAGATTCAGTGAATGTCGCCACGGTCGAGACCGTCGGCCCGACGCCTTTCAATGCCCCCGTGGCGTTGATCTTTACCCCCGATCGGACGACGGAGGCCCGCGTTCGCGCCGCACTGCGACGGGCCGGCTACCCTGCGGCCATCATCAACACGGTCGTCTTCCCGGCCTCGATGCTGAACCTCGGCCGGGGCGAATCCGCTGATCTGCTGGCGATCGCCATGCGCAATGCGATCTGGACGGATCCGGCCGCCGGCAGCGACTACGTCAACAATCCTCCGCTCAGCGTTTTCCGGGTGACGCCGCGCACCCAGGCTATCCCCGATTCGTTTCCCGCTCCGCCTCTGCGTGTCCGCGGTACGGGACGGACCGAGATGGACCTGGCGAATAAGCTGGGCGCAGTCCGCCAGGGCATTGTCGCGGCAAATCCGGGGCTGCATGCCGTCGACATCACTTTAATCCCCATGTGTTACGAAGGCTATGACCTGATCCAGCGTGGCCTCGAGTGGTGCGGTGACAGCCGGGATGCGTTTTACGTGGGCGCCGGTATCCCCGAGTACGATACGATCAACCGGATCACGCTGGCCGACGGCGAGTTCCTGATGGTTTACGGCCCCAACCACGTTGCCACCGGCAAGGCGACCTACATGAATACCAATATCTATGCCAGCGAGACGGCGAAGCTGACCCTTGGCGCCTTCGACGACCGCAAGTTCACGGGAAAGGGAACTGCCACGCCCTATCTTCCGGCCGGCGATCCTGACGCGGACGTTATGTACGCCTACAAGATTTCGCGCAGCTGCGGCGGCGAAGCGAATTGCCTGCAGCTGACCGTCCCCGAAGGGTGCACGCGCCTGACGCTCGATGACAACACGCTCCTGGGCGTCTTCACCAGGATATATCTCGAGCCGAAAACCAGGATCGGTCCTGCCATGCCGGAGATGCTCTACGACCGCGTGCTCAAGTTTTCGCCGGCGTCGCCTTGACCTCTGGTGAGGGGGGGAGGAAACGTCGACGGCCCAAAGCTTATGGTCAACTCGTCCCCGAATTGGCAGCAAGCATGGAAGCCCCCTGCACGACAGGGACTTCGAGAACCAAGCACTCGGAGGTGAAACCATGAAGGGCAAGCTCTTCAGGTCGTTCGCATTAGTCATCGTGACACTATCGTTCACAGTCGGGCTCGCCGCGGCGAATCCCACTAAATCGGCGCGGGACAACGTCCCACGTTTTCTCGACGAAATCAACAAAGCCGGATTCTCCTATCAGGAAGGTGAATTCTTATACTTCGACCTGATCACGCAAGTTTGCAAAGGTGGCATTTATTTCTCCGCAATGGGCAACAACCCCTGGCCGAATGCCTACTTTTTTCTGAAGATGCCAAATCCAACAGATCTCAAGTACGAGCTCCCCTACCCATTTGTATATCAGATGAAACAGGACGAGGCCATTGTGCTTATCGGACAAACACCTCCCCGGGTACGGTATTTCGGTATTCAGAGCTGGGTGCAGATGGGACCGGCTTTGCCGGCCGGCGCCGCGGTTACCGATAACCGCACCCTGATCGGTTCTGCATTTGGCGATTCAGTCAATAATCTTACCGTCCGCACTACCGGTTCCGACCCCTTCAACCGCCCGATTATCTATATCGTCACCGGCAATCGGCAGACGGAGCGGCTTGTGCGCAAGACGGTGCTGGCTGCCGGCTACCCCGAGGCGATTATTAATGTCGAGCGCATCTCGACGGTGATCGCACCGCTGGGGTATGGACCGGCGGGATCCTTTTTGCTTACGGCCCAACGAAACGCGGTGCCAGCGAACAAGACACTGTTTGAGGATTATGTCTTGCGCAGCATCGACGATGACCCGGGAAATGGCCCGTACCGGGTGTTCCGGGTATCGCCCGGGAAAGAGCTGGCGCCCGATCCGTATCCGGCTCCCACGCTGCGGGTGAGGGGCACCGGTCAGACCGAGATGGATCTGTACCCGGCGCTGAAAAGCCTGGGTAAGGCGATCCTCTCCAGCGAGGCGAAAGCCAAAGGGATGCCGTATAAGGAACTGGGAGTGCGGTTCTGGCAGGACGTGATGAGCACCGGGCAGCTTGTGCTCGTTGACGAGCCGTGGCCCGGTTTGCAGAATGGACAATTTTCGTACCAGGGCACCCGCGACGCTATCTACTGGCTGACCTATCCCCCCTTCAAGCTGCGGAATGGTGTCCCGGAATACGTCATTGTCTATGGTGTCAATCACCACAGGACAGGGAAGGCCGCTTACACCAGTTTCAGTGCGTATGTGGAGCCGGTCTTCGGTACGGGACGTGAGATCGGGCTGGGGACGGTAACGGATCCCGATTTTGACAAGGGTGGTGAACCGGGTGACAGCGCCCGCCGGTATCTGCAGCCGGGTGACCCGTATTACAAGTACGCCGACAAGCTCTATGCCTGGAAGATTGCGCGCCACTGCGATGGTGAGCCCTACTGCCTGGAAGTGGGAAACCCGAAGGATATGGACGGAGTGCCCTACAACGACAACTGCTCGCCGCAGATCAACCTGGACATCGATCCCGACAGGCCGTCCTGGGCGTCCGATGTGTTCGTCGCGTTTCGAAACTACATGGAGCCCGCCACCGCAGCCTCGGCCGACAGCAACGAGCTGGTGTGGGACCGGGCGATCTATTTCGGCCCGTATTTCAGCAAGCAGTAAAGCTTCCCGATATCCAATGGCAGCGGGGACCCGACTCCAGGTACGTCCTGTCTTCAATGCCACTCAAGCTGCACAGTTCGTACTTCTTTGAAGTGCCGGACGGAAACCGGGAGTCTGAAGAGAAGGATAGCCGTTCATCTGGTGCGAGTCGCTGTGGAGTCAGCAGCCGCTGCGTGATGTGCCCGAGAGGCTGGATGGCGTTTTCACGCTGATGCCGCTGTATTTGAGGTGAACGCAAGGAGATGTGCGGCCATGCGATCCAGGTAATCAGAGAGGAGGAGTACTATATGGAAAGCAAGGTCACCACGAAAGCTTGTATAACATTGGTGCTGATGTGCTGCCTGTTCGTCATGATGCCGGCAGCAGCCTTTTCCTGGAACCAGGCCACCCATGCCTATATTGCCGACCGGCTTGGTGCCCGCGCGGGTTATGATAATCTGGACGAAATGTGGGGAAGCACCGCGCCGGATTTTTTCAATTATATCTTCGACCCGGCCCTGTGCCCCGGCTGGGTATCGGACGAGACCCACGGCATGCATGCCGATACATTCCTGAACGTCTGGAACGCCGCTGTCTCGGACACCGAACACGCCCTTGCCTACGGGTTCGTCACCCACAACGAGC
>DDYQ01000135.1 GCA_002348005.1 Desulfobacteraceae bacterium UBA2230
CAAGAATCAAGAAAAAATCCGCTGCATGGGGTTCTGATCCGCCTCATGGGAGGCGTTACTGTGTGGGTTTATGGCGGGCCTGACTGGCGCTTTAAGGTTGTCGCGCGTGATCCGCTTCAAGTATCCGCAGGTTCATGCCCTCCTTTCGGGAAACCGTGCATGCGCAGATCGAGTGACAATACCTGGTCTCCGGCGCACAGCCCCGGAGACCAGGATATCAGCCTTGAGCGCCCTGTCCCTATCGTTCAGGATGGGACGAGGGCCCGCATTCCATCGGGTCTTATTTGAGCAGCAGCAATTTGGTGATCTTGCGCTCTCCCGCCGCCGTTGATAACCGGCAAAAATAGACGCCGCTGCTGGCCATGATGTCGTGGCGATTCCGGCCATCCCATGAAAACTGATGCATGCCGGCAGGCAGTGTTTGCTCGGCAAGCCGGATCACCAATTCACCCTGGACATTATAGATTTCCAATTTGCACACTGCCGCATGAGGCAGATGAAACCGGATCATGGTGTTGCTGTTGAAGGGATTCGGGAAGGGGGGCTGCAACTCGAACCGCAGCGGCGCCGCCGCCCCGGCATCCTCCACAGCGGTTGTCAGAGAGTAAAAAACACGGACTTCCTGCAGAGCCACCCAGTCGGTCATGAGGTCGTTGACCAGCCGTATATAGCGGGCTAGCAGCGGTGAAAAGTGAAGTACCGCTTTGCCCGTTCTATGGGATACCTGCAACCAGTCNNGCCCCGGAGAGAGAGGCTTCGACATGGAACTTTCTGAAAAAATCGACACTACTGCCAAGCCCCTGAAAGATGGCAATCTGGTTGATCCAGTAGGTCTCGTTCATTTCCACTTGCCACCAGTCGCCGACCAGCAGCGTATAGGGATAAAAGCGCGTGCGCCAATACCGTTCTGCGGTCGTGGTGTCGTCATCCACCGCATAGGATGGCTCCCAAACGCCGGGGGGCCAGCTGACCGCCGAAGCCTGGCCCTGATAAGCCAGGTTGGTCTGCGCATGCGCTNNCCTGAACCAAAACCGGTATGGCCAGAGAATAGATGGCGCTATCAGGACTCTCAACCACCAGGGAGGCGCGAAGATCAGCATGCGGCGCATGCGCCGTCGCATGGATCGACAGCGTTATCTGGATGCTGTCGGCGGCAGCGATGGTGCCTGAAGAGGGCGCCAGTCCAAGCCAATCCACTGTACGGGTATTCGTCATCGCCAGGTGTGCGTGGTATTGACCCCTGAAAAGGGTGTCGACGGCGGTGATTTGAAACGGGATGGGGCGGGTTTGGCTGTTATGAATCGTGAGGGTTTTCACAGTGGCCTGACCCGGCTGCAGCAGCACGGAGAAGCTGTCCTTGTCTGTTCTCAACTGACTGGCGAAAACCAGGGGGCCGGAACGCCACTGCAGGGCTGGCGGGCTGGCGATCGCCCGGGCGCCCCGGCCATCTGTTGTGGCACACCNNGAAGCGAATCGTCTGTGAGGCCGGCAGCCGGCATTGATATTCAAACAACACGCCATCGCGATACGATAATGAACCCGTCTCCGCCGCCTGCATGACAAAAACGCCCTCCGCAACGCCTGCAACGCTGTCCTGGCAATCGCCGTCTCCGTTGTAATCGAGATAAATTTTCGGATACCCCGTCATGGGCGGATCATCATCAAAGTCGGTATATTTGATGCGGAAAGTAAAGGCATCGGAGATATCGCCACTCAGGGGTGCGATGCCCAGGCGGAAACGGTCATCGCTGACCAGATGCAGGGTGGGGAGACTGTTGGAGGGCTGCAGATTTTCGCTCGCGTAGACGACGACCACACCGGGCAGAGACGCATCGACCACATGAATGGCATTGTCCGCATCGACCGCGATGGAGATAATGTCCCGAAACGGGTATTGATACCCGTCATTGGAGCGGGAGATGATCTGCTGCAGGCCTCCCTGCGGATCAAAGACCAGGACAGCGGTTGCGGTTGCGGCGAGGATGCGCCCGCTGGAATCGGCCGCCACATCCACCGGCCACTGGAGACTGTCATGGGTGATATGGCGGACAAAGGAGAACGAATGGCCGTCAAATATCAACTGGACGATGCGGTCATTACCGCTATCGGCGACCAGAAGCGATTGCAGGCCAGCTGCAAAAGTGCAGGCGAGCGGGGATTGAAATTGACCTTCGCCGTCTCCTGCACTGCCGTATGAGGCGATGAAAGCGCCATCTTCCTGCAAGGCCTGCAGGCAGTGATTCCCTTGATCCAGGAGAAAGAGATGGCGCTCGGCATTTATGGCCACATCGGTCACCTTGCTGAAATAGCCGGGACCCGAGCCGCGGTGGCCGACCTTCCAGAGGAATGATCCATCGGGCGCATATTTGCGCAAGCCGAAATAATGTTCTACGGGATTCCACTCTTCATTGTCGAAGAGATAGATGGCGTTTTCCCGGTCGACGCAAAAATGCCGGAACGATCTCGGTTCATGATGCGTCATGAAGGCGCGCGTGTTGAAACCGCGGATATCCTGAATGAAAATATTCTGGTAATGAGTGGAAGAGAGATAGCGTTGGCCATCGCCGCTGATGGTCACGCTGCGCAGGCCATACCAGGGCAACACCATAATTTCGTTGGAAAAGCCGCTTTCGATGTTCTGGTGGTTCACAGCCGTGACGCGATAAAAAAAACCGCTTCCGTCACACCGCGTTTGCAGCACCGGCTCGGTCGTGGAATCGGCAAGGAGGAAAGGATGTACCGGATAGAACTGGCCGGTCGGAATGCAGGGGCAGCGGTAGATACGGTAAATGCGCGTACCGGGGTCGTCGTGATCCCAGGCAAGCGTAACTTCCACGTGATTCCGATGTTGAATCGTCCTCAGGTTCCACGGTGTTTTGGGCGCCTCCGCAGGCGGCAGCGTGACCCGAATATCGTATGTCGCATCGAGGCTGTCGCCGCGCCAATAGGCCATATTGGAATCGATAATGGTGATCCAGTCGTATTGCGTGTGTCCGCCCCGGGAAACGGCCAGAAAAATTAACCCGTTGGTTCCGACCACATCGATCCAGTCGCCGTAGGGTTTTTCGCCCAGGGAAACCATGCCGTCGGCATCACTGATGGCGGTGCAGAAGGGTACATTGGGAATCTGGCGCGAGGCGGCTTCCTTGCGAAAAGCGCGGACCGTGGCGCCGGAGAGCGGCTGATTGTTCTGATCCAGCAGCCGAATCCGATTGATCACGGGAATATCGAAAAGGTATTCGCCATAATATCCACGCCGTTTATGCAAATCGCGGTTGAAGCTATAGGCCGTATGTTCACAAAGAAACGGTGACATATCAAACATCAGCGCGTGCTTCATCGGCTTGTCTCCCGTACCCAGGCCGACCGGAAGTCCTGCCTCATCGAGGACCTTGTTTCCCACAGGGCCGATGCCGATCATGTAGAGGTCAATACGCCCCAGTTGATGACACACTTCATGAATGAAGCCCCAATCCGTGCGCAAAAAATAATCGGGGGTCATATGTGTCGCACTGAATCCCCATTCTCCATCCTTGTGGCGCCGCTCCTCCGGGGGATAGGGCATCCCGCCCTCCTCATAGACGATGAAACGGTCGATGCGAACGCGCTCGAGCACACCCTGCGGCGTCAAGGGATAGACCGCGTTGGCAAAACAGATATTCATGGTGTCGATATTGCTCTTCACCCAGTCTTCGGCTGAACGGGACCCCAGCATATTGGGCCAGGACTGGAAATAGTCGTAGGCGGTGCGGGTGATAAAAATCCACAATCCCAGCGCATCGATCCGGTCGTGTACCTGATTGTTGCGTTCACAACCCTCTACAATCGCATCGCCGACATCGGCGCTGAAGGTGATATCATGGCCCCATCCCGGCCACGGCCATTCGAGCGATGTCGAATCCTTCACACCAGGCTCCAGAGAAGGCAGCATGCCGCCGGCAACTGCCTCGCCATCGATCATCCACTGGTAAGAACAGGCTGGCGCCGCCACAGCGCCCTTGTTGATGATGAAAGCGGTGAAGTGAACCATTTCTCCCACATCGGGCCAGCGTTTCTCTTCTTCCGTGCCCGGCATGATCGTCGGAATCCCCGAGGGATAAATGATATCATAACAATGATACGCCGGCGTGCGGCGGATATGCGTCACATTGAGATCGGGCAAATCTGCCGCCTGCACCCCGTGCATAGGCCACACAGCAACACTGCAAAACAGAAACAGCCACAGGTGATTTGTTTTCATGGCGCCTCCATTTTTGAAAAAAATGCGTGGGACAGTCATTCAGTCAGGAATTCCATACGACCTTCCGGCACAAGGTTTGATACCATTTTAAAATGAGCACTATCATTGCGGGATTGATTGAGCGGGTGCCTTCATTTTTACGGCCTCCCCGGCGACTGTCCAAATTCTCGAGGCCGTCGAACGTTAACAAGAATCGGGGGAAGGTTCCACTGTTTTTGTCTCCGGCTCATCCAGGTTGGGTTGCGGCAGCATCAAATCCTCCTGATAGAAAGATAGCCAATCAGATCGCGCGAATCAAGCAGAATCGGATCGCCGCTTTGATTAACATGAAAGGTCATGAACGAAATGGACCGTAACAGCCGGGCCGGAAATTCAAAAACGCCAAAACGCTGCTGCGGTAACGGCACGTATCAGCTTGGGCGGGCGCAGGGCGAACTGGGGAGCCTCTGACGCCTGTGCTGTCACACGGCCGAGAGACCTGACCCGGCGGGCGGACGCTTTGGTCGAATGCTTCGACCAAAGCGTCGAATACCGGCCAGTTCATATACCGAGCCCTCATCATATTTTATTGTTTATTTTTGATTTATAATTATAATGATTCATGGCACGGGAATTGCTTTTCAGACCTGAATAGTGTGCCAGCATGATATTTATCACATATTTGCAACGCAGGGGTTGCACGCGCAGGTAAAAATAGTATATTAATGTATGATCTACAACATTACGGAGTCACTCTGCCAT
>DDYQ01000243.1 GCA_002348005.1 Desulfobacteraceae bacterium UBA2230
ACCTCATACCCGGATGGCCGGGACAAAACGGTCCTCCAGATGGAGAAGGGTGTCGAACCGATAAACATACACCGTCAATCCCAACCATATCAGATCCCGTACAAGGGTTCTCCAGGACATGGGCGTTTCCAGGCTGGTAAAGCAACCACATCCAATGGGAATGTCGCGCATCAGGTTGACGGCGATGGCCAGTGAAAAAACGGCCAGCATGCCGGCCAGAATAGCGGCCGCCGATTTTGACCTTAACCCGATGATCAGCAGACATGCGCAGATCAATTCGGCCCAGGGGAGAATCACGGCCGTGAAGTTGACGGACCAGTCCGGAATCATCTGATAGCTGGCGATAATTTCGGCGAATTCGGCACTGTAGTTGATTTTATTCAATCCGGCGTAGATGAATATTCCGCCGATGTAAAGCCGTGCGGCCAACGCCAGGTACGGACGCATGTCCTCTATACACTCACTGAGCCTCAATCGCATATCCTTTGGACTGCCAGGCCGAAAGACCGCCCGCCAGCACCGCCACATTTTGATGATCACGCTGGACCAGTCGGCGGGCGACGGCTTCATCATAGTGCCGGCTGATCGAACGGCCGTACACAATAATCGGTTTATCCGGATCGAGTTCGTTGAGTTTGATCATGTAGGCAATATCGAAGAGCGCCGGTGGAATGTTGAGCGCGCCGGCAATGTGTTTCTGATTGAAAAATTCCTGGGGCCGGGCATCGATAACCACGGCTTCGCCCCGGGCGATCAGGTCCTGCGCTGATGAAACCTCGATGGACGGCGGGGCGGGATGAAAGAATCTTTCGGGGACCAGTTCGATACCATTGGGACTGAAATGGTTGAACAGAAGTCCCACCACCAGCGACACGAGGGCGATGACCAGGAAATCAAAGCGGCTAACCCGGTTTGCCTGGTCGTGATAGGCTGTTTTCAGCTCGGAGATGGTCTGCTGCAAGGTGCTGCGGGCGCTGTCCGCCTCACCCAGGGCTTGCTGCAATGCCCTTTGTTTGCGATGCAGATCGGCGTCCAGGGTATGAATCTGCTGGGTGTTGAGGGCCTGGCCCAGTGCGCCGTTAAGAATAACCGTCAAATTCAACAGGAGTTCCACGCCATCCGCTTTCGGCGACCCTCCGTCTAGCGTTGTCCCGATGCCGAACATACCGGCGAACTGATCGCCTATCTGCCAAAAAATCAATCCGGTCATGTCCTGC
Source organism: Desulfobacteraceae bacterium UBA2230 (assembly GCA_002348005.1). Next base: position 1,218 of record DDYQ01000243.1, read on the forward strand.
GGCCAGTTGTCCGCATCGACCCGCGGGTCGTCGCGCCGAATGATCTGGGCGATCGATTTGCCCGGCGCTTGTACGAGCGGGGCGTAGCGGGCGTGAATAGCGGGCCATTCATTCTCCAGCCGCTTTTGAAAATGCGCTTCAATCCCCCGGCAGACCAACGTACCGCTGCGCGTACCGGTGTTGAAAACCACTGTGAACCCGCAGGTCAGACCCAAAGAGCCCATGCTCATCAGCAGGAAGGTTTCCAGTATCTTGCGCGGCTGGACCAGCACGCTCAACTCTCTGGAAACTTCGTTGAGCGCTTTGAGATAGAATGTATGCTGGCTGACATGTTGGCCCATGCGGGGTTCCCTGAATTGCCGGAACGGACTCAGCGCGACGCTGTTTTGATCAGCTGGTAAAATGCATCGATATCTTTTAAAACCCCTTCATGCGTGTAAAGCACGCGGCCTTGCCGATCGAGCAGCAGAATAAAAGGTGTTTTGGGTTCTCCGAGCAGTTTGTGCACTTCGAATTTTTCATCCGGAATCACCGGATACCGGATGCGCCACTCCTTGCGGACCATCTCAACCTCCATGGGCGTAGCGCCGGCCGCGATGCCGATCATTTTCACCCGGTCCTTGAGTTCACGTTTTTCGAGACGACCCTGCAGGGCATTGAAAAGGGGCGCCTGTTCACGGCAGCGTGGGCAATATACTCCCAGAATTTCAAGCAATATCACGTCGGCGGCAACATCGGCGAGGGTGAATCCGGGTGCGGTAATGCCCAGATATTCGACATCCGCACGCATTGCGGGTGCCGCAAGCGTAAAGACGGGCAGCGTGCCACCTTTGATCGGCGGCTCGCACCGACCGGCTGAAAGGGGGCAAAGCAGCATCCCGAACCAAATGCACGCGATCCAGACAGGTTTCAGTGACATGTCCGTTTCTCCATTCGCACATTATGCGGGTTCCAGGCCGGCGGTCGACTCAGTTACGAAAACAGGGGCCAGTTTGGAAATACCCACGATGTCGAAGATCGATTGCAGATTGACCGAGGGAGTGACCAGCGCCGAGGTCAATCCCTCTCGTTTTGCCTTCAGCAGTGTCTGGGCCAGAACCGCCAATCCGGCGCCGTTGACGGATGTACTTTCAGCCAAACTGATAACCAGACGGGGTTTTGAAAAGCCCAGCGCCGTGTCGTAGGCATGTTCCATATAGGCTTCGGAGGCGGCGTTGAGGGTCCCCTGGATACGGATCACGGCACTGTCTCCGATGACCAGCACCCGAATTTCGTCAGCCTTGCTGCTGATCAACCGCAACCGTTCTTCGGCCCGCTTTAAGGCCTGCTCCAGGGCACGGCGCTGAATCGGCTTGTTGATGAAATCGGCGGCATCCAGGTTAAGCGACTGCAATGCCAGATCCATATCGCCGTGGCCGGTGATCACGATCACTTCCGTGTGCGGGTCGAGAGCCTTGATTTGCTTCAACACCTCGATACCGTCCATTCCGGGCATCTTGATATCGGTGAATACGATCGGCGGCCGCTCTTTGCGAAACAGATCGAGGCCCTCCTCGCCGCTGGTGGCAGTCAAGGCGGAATAGCCATAAGCCTCCAGAAACAGGCTGAACATGGTCAATGTGGGACGTTCGTCATCGATCACCAGAATTTTACCCATCGCCCCTCCTCATGTTCCAGAGAGATTAACCCCCTGATCGTTGCGGTCGCCCGAACGACCTCTGAAAACTCAAGCCGCGGTCGTCTCTATTTTCTTCATCAAGGCAATGGTGGCGGGTTCCGGGGAAACCCCCAATTCAGTTCGCAGCACCTGGTCGAGGTGTTCATACACCTGCCAGGCCTCATTTATCCTTCCCTGCGCCGTATACAGCCGGATCAGATTCTGCGCCGCCGCTTCATTGCATGAATCGATCCGCAGAATCGTGCGGCAGTAATCCACCGCCTCATCCATTTGGTTCTGGAGCTGATGAAAGCCGGCCATTTTCAAAAGCACCTCGATGTACTCGTCTTTCAGGGCCCAGCGTTTCATTTCCACCCAGGGCGCATAGGGCTCCTCCGGCAAAAAATCTCCCTGATACAGCGCGGTCAGGGTACGGCCCAGCATTCCGATTCGGTCCATTTCACCATTGATGACGCACCGCTTGACCTCCTTGCAGGTCTCCAGAAACTGTTCCAAATCCACACAGCAGTATTTTCGGTCCAGGGAAACCAGATTGCCTTTGAGATGGATATAAGCGGAACCTTTTCCCTTTTGCAGACCGGGCTCCAGAATCTTGCGCAGGCGGTGCAGGGTGACTTTGAAATTCTGCAGGGCGGTCTCGGGACTGCTCTCCGGCCACAAATCATCCATAAGCAGGTCCTTGGGAATTTCCCGCAGACCGCGCACCAGTATGGCTTTGAGCAGCAATTTGGGCCGCTGTCCGCCCCACGCGTCTTCCTCGATGACCGTACCATCGCGCAGCACGCTGAAGCCTCCGAACGTCTTGACGACCAGGGCCGGCCTGCCGCTTTGACAGCCACTTTTAAGGGGTGTTTCGGAGGTTGCGACCGACACCTGCGCATGTTCCCGCCTGGCCATCGGCAGGCCGTCCCAGTGTTCAGGCATTCGAATCCTGTACTGCGATGCTATCCGGCCGATATCGGCCGCATCATCAGGCCCAAGCAGGATCAGGCGCTCGAAGCGGTGAACGTTTACGATGTGCAATCCATTCTTGAGGTTGCGTTCGCTCAACGCCCATTGACCGGTCTCATGCGCCCATATCCCCGACAGCAGAAAATTCTCGGCCAGAGAAAGTGGGTTTGCGGTTTGTTCAAAAAATCTCGATGCCTCGGGCAATACGGCAGCAGGGGTGTCATATTGTTGGAGGTGAAGGCTGGCCAGGGCCAGCAGTTGCCTGGTCCGCATCACGTGCAGGGTGTCCGGGCCACCCGAAACCATCTCCACCAATGCCTGGCGGGCTTCGACGGCCGCCTGGGAGTAATTGGCCTGGTGGTAATGGATCAAACTGCTGAGTCGATGCGCCAGGCCTTTATAGATCGGATTACCCGCCAGAAGCGCCACATCCAGGAGGTACCGGCACGTGGCCCGGGCTTCGGCGTACCGTCCCTCGTAGATTTCCAGGAATCCGCAGGCGTCCAGGTATGCGGGATAGAGGAACAGCAATCCGTAGGTCTCGATATCGCGACCCACCGATCGGGTCAGGTTCCGCGCGGTCGTTAGATCGCCGCGCCGCAGCGAGAGTTCCACCTGCGCCATGGTCATCAGCACACCGTACTCATCGAGCGCGACGGCAGCTGGATCGGGACCGGTTTTGGAGAGCATTTCGCCGGCTTTTTCAAACTCGCCGGCGGTCGCCAGGGCCAGTCCCGATATAATCGCCGCCCGTGCCGCGAGTACCTCATTGCCCGTTTTGCGCGCCAAAACCAAGGCGTTGTGAGCCGCGGAGAGGCCTTTGGCGAGATCCAGCCCGCTCACGATATAGCCGTATCCAACATAAAGCCACAGAAGTGTTTTGGCCCAGGCGTAATAATGGGTCGTGCTCTGGTGCACCAGCCAGGATTCCGCTTTTTCAACCCAGCGCAGGTAAACGGCCGGAGTCTGACCCAGCAGAATGCCGGCTTCGATCAGATGGGCCAGTGCCAGCATCTGACCGCGCACATCGTTGCGGGAGCTGAACCGGGCAAGGGCCGACTCAAAATCGTTCAGGCATCTGAGCCCGGCATTGACCCGGCCGGTCAGGGTCCGCAAAAAGAACAGCCAGGGATCGGATTGGCACTGATCTTCGGGGAAAGGGTTGATTTGCTCCGCCAATTCAGCGAATTGACCCCGGATTACCAGATCGGTGCTGATCCGCTTCAATCCCCCTGCCGCACGGTCGTAATCATCCGCCAGAAAGTGCCATTTGATGGCGGTGGCCGTTTCACCGCGGGCATCGTAGTAAGCGGCGATCCGAGTATAAAAAAGTTTCTGTTCGGCCGGAGAATAGCCGTCTCTGAAGGTTGCCCGAAGAAATTCACGGAACAAAGGGTGAAATCGATAGTGAACCTGATGGTGCCGGCTGTGGTGCAGTACCCGGATGAAAGAATTGTTTCGAACCAGCTCGCGCAACTGCTGGCCGACATCCGCAATATCCAAAACTTCCGCCAGCATGTCCGCATTGAAGCTTTCGGGCATTGCCGCGCGAAGCAACAAGGGATGGCTGGAGGCCGGACAGGCATTGAATACCTCTTCTTGAAAGTAGTGACGGGTTTCATCGCAGAGCCTGGATGTCAGGTCGTGAGAGAGATATTCGACCCACTGCTCGGGCGGCATACGTTCGAGCGTCTGGGCCAGCAGGATCAACGCGCCGGGCCAGCCTTCGGTCAGCCTGTGAAGCGTGGCGATGCATTCATGGGGCAAATTGAACTGATGCAGCGCTTCGAAATAGATCTGAATTTCGTGGGGGGTCAACGCCAGGTCTTCGCTGTTGATCACCAGCATCTGCTGATTGACAACGGCCTGCTGATATTCGAAAGGGGGTTGGCGCCGGGACAATATCCAGGTCCGTCCCTTGTGAATTGAAACATCGCACAGGCGGCGGATGATGGTGAATG
>DDYQ01000081.1 GCA_002348005.1 Desulfobacteraceae bacterium UBA2230
CGCCCACCTTGGCCAGCACATCCAGGCCGTCGCCGGCGTTCGGCTGGTTGCAGGCGATGCCCTGGGCGATGCGCTCTTTCTTGCGCGCCAGGGCAGCGTCATCCACGCCGGTGCCGCGGCCGACCATCTCATCCAGACCGGCACCGGTGATCACCGCGCCGATGGCCGCCGAAGGGGTGGTATTGGCGATTCCCATGTCACCGGTGCACAATACCTGCAGGCCGCTTTCGAAGAGCTCTGCCGAATGCGCAAACCCCTTCAGCACAGATTGTTCCGCCTGATCCCGGCTCATGGCCGGGCCGTCGATGAAACTGGCCGTACCGCGCCCGATTTTGCTGACCTTGAAGTTCTCTGCGGCTCCTGCGGAAATGGGATCGATCTCCGGAATGATGCCCATATCGACCACCCGGACCTGGGCCGACACGTGTCGGGCGATGGCATTGATCCCGGCACCGCCCGCCAGGAAGGTTTTGACCATGGCGCCGGTGACCTCCTGCGGAAAGGCGCTCACCCCGTCGCGCGCGATCCCGTGATCGCCGGCCATCACGAGCACGCCGCGCCGGGCCAGATCCGGGGCAAGCGTTTCCTGGACGGCACACAGCCTTTCGGCGATTTCGTGAAGCCGCCCCAGCGCGCGCGGCGGCATGACCAGCTGCGCGGTGCGCTGCCGGGCCTTGTCAATCCAGATGGGATTCAGGGGGTGTATGCCGTCGATAATCTCGGACAAAGTTTCGGGTCGCTGCATTTCGTACTCCTTTCCGCAATTCTTCAGTGGTTTACGGGTTCGTGTATCGGGCGCGCGATACAGAAGCTTCGCGAGCGCGCCAGGACCCAAGGCGCCAATCAACGGGCGCGAGGCTTACTCCTATTATGCCCCAGCACTGCGGGATCGGTGTTCTCACGGAGCATCGCAAAAAAAACCCCAGGCTGAAACAGCCTGGGGTTTTGCCATCACCACCGGGGCCGGCGCTTGTTCGGCAGGTCTTCTGGCTTGCCCGCCCTCACGGCGGCCTTCCCATTACGCAGCAGCGCAACAGTGGCGCGCATGGCCGTGAGAGTTCCCTCTACATTCGCAGAAGGGGGGATTACAGCGGTGGGTCCGCGCCGGAATTGCACCGGCTTCCCTGTTGGCCCGGAAAGGGACCGAACATGCCCGTTTTTTCATTTTTCGCAGCACCCTATGCAAATGGATGGTCACCTGTCAATAGGCTGGAACTCGAAACCTGCGTTGCGGCCCCCTGATGTGACGCGCCAGCCCTGCGGCCCGGTGGTTCTTTCGAGAGCCGTGGCGCGGAATTTCAAATGTTTTCGCTTTACTGTTGCATTCTTTATCGAAATTCACTAGAATCGCGGGTCCACGGATGTGGGCAGCGTACTGCGTTCTGAACGCTTCATCCGTACGCTTAGCTTGAGGTCAAATGACCTGTGAACAGGTGAGGAAAATATGGCTCGTCCCAAACTCAAACAGATTTGTATTAACCACGAATGGTGCAAAGGCTGCGGTATCTGTGTCGAATTCTGCCCCAAAAAAGTCCTGGCCCTGAACGCGCAGGACAAGGCAGAGGCCGTGCGGCCCGAAGACTGTATTGCCTGTCTGTTGTGCGAATTGCGCTGCCCGGATCTGGCCATTACGGTGATTGTCGAAGACGCGGAGTAACGGAAGATATCTCAGGAGTTAATCGCATATGGCACCCCAAATCAGGTTCGTTCAAGGCAATGAGGCGTGTGTCGAGGGCGCGTTGTACGCCGGGCTGAATTTCTTCGCCGGTTACCCGATCACGCCCTCGACCGAAATCGCCGAGCATCTGGCGTCGCGGCTTCCCCAGCGCGGCGGCAAGTTCATCCAGATGGAAGACGAAATCGCCTCCATCTGCGCGATCATCGGCGCTTCTCTGACCGGCCACAAAGTGCTGACCGCCACCAGCGGCCCCGGTTTTTCATTGATGCAGGAAGCGCTGGGGTATGCGGTAATGGCGGAAATCCCCTGCGTGATCGTCAATGTCCAGCGCGGCGGCCCCTCCACCGGCATCCCCACCCACATTAGCCAGGGAGACGTGAACCAGGCCCGCTGGGGAACCCATGGCGATCATTCCATCATCGCGCTGACCGCCTCCAATCACCAGGATGTCTTCGCCATGACGGTGGAAGCCTTCAACATGGCCGAAACCTACCGGACGCCGGTGATCCTGCTGTTCGACGAGGTGGTCGGACACATGCGCGAACGACTGGTCATGCCGGAGCCGGGTCAAATTCACCTTGTGGAGCGGCTGCACACCTCGGTCAAGGAAGGAGTCGATTACCACCCCTACCTGCCGCGCGAGGACGGCCGTCTGCCCATGTCCGATTTCGGCAGCGTCCACCGGTATAATGTAACCGGTCTGTATCATGACATGTGGGGCTTTCCTTCGGACAATCCCAAGGTCGTGCACGGGCTCATCCGCCACCTGGTGGATAAGATCGAAAACAACGTCAACGCCATCGCTCGTTTCAAAGAATACTACCTCGAGGATGCCCAGACAATTCTGATCTCGTACGGCGCAACGGCCCGCTCGGCGTTGCATGTCGTCGAGAGCCTGCGAAAGAAAGGCCAGCACTTCGGTCTGCTCGAACTGCAGACGCTGTGGCCTTTTCCCAGCGATCTGATTCGCGACAAGTGTGCGCAGGCCAAACGCATCATCGTGGTGGAGATGAACATGGGACAAATCTGCCGGGAGGTGCAACGCACGGTTTCAAACCCGGAACGGGTCTTCCTGGCCAACCGCATCGACGGGGTTTTCATCACGCCCACCGATATCCGGCAGGCGCTTCGGCTGATCGAAGGCCGGGGCGTATAGATTCGATTACACGACCAGAAGGCGGAATTATGTCAATTGAAAAATACATTCGTGAACGTTTTTTCCCCCACATGTGGTGCCCGGGCTGCGGACACGGCATCGTTCTGAACAACATGCTGCGCGCCATCGGATCTCTGGGCATGAGCCGCAACGAGATCGTCATGGTTTCGGGTATCGGCTGTTCTTCGCGCATCTCCGGGTATGTGGATTTTCACACGCTGCACACGCTGCACGGACGCGCTCTGGCGTTTGCGACCGGTGTCAAGCTGAGCAAACCGGAACTGAATGTGATCGTCCCCATGGGCGATGGCGATGCCCTGGCCATCGGCGGCAATCATTTCATCNNATTTACGGCATGACCGGCGGCCAATATTCGCCCCTGTCGGGCTACGGCAGCATGGCCACCACGGCGCCCTATTCCAATATCGACCAGGATTTCGATGTCGTTTCCCTGGCCACGGCCGCCGGGGCGACATTCGTGGCGCGCACAACAACTTATCACGTCCAGCAGATGAGCGAAATCATTCGTCAGGCCGTGCTGCACGAAGGATTTTCCGTTGTTGAAGTACTTTCGCAGTGCCCCACCTATTTCGGCCGTAAAAATAAAATGGGCGGCGCAGTAGAGATGATGAAGTACTTCAAGGACAATACGAATCCGATCGGATCCAAGGCCAAGCAGGAAAACCCGC
>DDYQ01000079.1 GCA_002348005.1 Desulfobacteraceae bacterium UBA2230
TGGCCTGATTACGGGGGGACTTGCAACTCCAGGACAGCGCCCATGCTGGGCGCACCACAAAAAAAGGCCCGGAGCCTTGCGGCCCCGGACCTTGCATTTTGACTCGGCTTGAATGAAATGGACTACATTAGAAATTGATCTGCCATTTCAAACCAGCGTAGAAGACCTCGCCAGCATCGAAAGAAGAACCCAAAACATCGGCTTCGAGATCGATCAGGCCAATTTCCGGTACGATGAAGAAGCCCGGCGCGATGGTGATGACCGCATTGGCGTAGTACTGCAGTTCTTCGAATTCATCGTCGCTGTCCGCTTCGTACTTGGCGTAGCCGGCGCCGGCTTCCAGCGCCAGGGTGTCGCTGACTTTGAAATTGACGACCAGCAGCGCCTGCATGGCATCGCTATCGCCGGTGTCATCGCCATCCAGCGTCGGTCCGCCGATCGCTGCTGCGACAGCCGCCGGCAGCAGGTTTGCGCGGGCGCCGTAAATGGCCTGCATGGCGCCGTAAGAGCCGTAGTTCTGGCCGATGTTGGCCGCGGCCGAAACCGTGACCGGCCCGAACATCACGCCGCCGCCCAGACCCACTGTCCAGGCGTCGACATCAACGGTGTCCTCGGTAACAGTATCTTCCAACTCATAGGTCTGGTAGCCGCCGAAGGCATCGAGGAAGAAGACATCGCTCTTCAGGCTGTAGGAGACTTCGAACTTGGGCAGCGTGAAGTCAACGTCAGAAAACTCGTCCAATGCAGCGGTGCCAGCGGTCGGTTCGACCAGGGCGAACTTGAAGCCGCCCATGCTCAACTGCACCATGGCGCGACGGCCGGCGTAGAACTGGCCGCGGGCCAGCAGGTCGCCGTCCTGACCGTACACCGAGTTGCTGTAGAAGTAGTTGGAGGTCGGGGTGTAGGTCTGGCCGACCAGCAGGCTGCCGGAACCGAAGTTGTAGGTGCCGTACAGCTTGCGGATGTTGACGCCCGTGCCGTACTCAAACGCGCCGCCGATCTGGTCGTTGACCTTCACGTTGGCGCCGACGCGGCTGTTGCCCTGCAGAAAGTGGTCCAGACCCTCGTCTTCGCCGCCCAGATCTTCGCCGTCGAAATCACTCCAGAAGGTCGCCATACGCGCGCTGCCGAAAAAGTTCCAGTCGGCGGCCATTGCCGGGGCAGCCAGCCCCAGGACGAGCAAAATCACCAATAATTTCTTCATCTGTTGTCCTCCTAACAATTGTGTGTTGCCAAAGTGCCAAACCAATACCACGTGCCAAACCAAAAAAAATAGCCAAATCCAGCTAAGTTATCTCCAATAAAAGTTACGTCCCCCGACCACCTCCTTTCGCGTCAGCATGCGGTTTCCCTTAAAAACCGCACATCCTTACCATTCGGAAATCGAGCCTAACTTTAACCCTGGCGATAACTACTAAATCCGGCTAACCCATAAATTCCTGAAACATCTACCAAGCACCCGGTGAAAAGTCAAGGGGTATCCGCTCGGGACGCCGTAGTCAAAAAGTGCTTTGGTTGCAAGTAGTTGGAAGACAAAGCCGATTGCGGCCCCAAAAAAAATCGGCCTGCCGCAAGAAAATTTCCGGGACCTGCGGCCGAAAGGTTCTGCGCCGCGGCAATTTCGCAATCCAACCGAAGCAAAACCGGCCTGCCGGGCAGTTTTTTATCCTGCCGAACCCGTAGAAATCCTGCACCGGGCAGCAAATCGTTCTTCCTTGCGCCCCAAACCTTTGTGCCGGCCGCGCAGATCACACGGCCGGGGCCTAACCGGTCCGTCCGAAGGCTTTTTCGATCTCCCGAGCGCTCCAGCGCACCCAGGTCGGCCGCCCGTGGGGGCAGTGGGACGGATTTTCGCAGCCATCCAGGCGTTCCAGCAGGTGGCGGATCTGCTGTTCGGAAAGGTGCTGGTTGGCGCGCAGCGCATGGTGGCAGGCCATGACCATGCGGCATTCGTCGATTTTTCGGGAAAGCGCGGTTCCCTGTCCGGACTGCGCGGCCCGTTCGGCCAGCTCCAGCACCAGGGGCCCCGCGGCGCGCCGATCCAGCAGGGTTGGCAGGGACTTGACGGCGAAGGTGGTGCCACCGAAAGGCTCGATCTCCAATCCCAGTTCGGCCAGCTGCGGAAGCAGGGGGGTCAGGGCGGCGGCTTCGCCGAACCCCAGCTCCACCGTTTCCGGCACCAGCAGGTATTGGGACTCCGGCGGGCCGGCCGACCGGCGCAGCGCCTCGTAAACGATGCGTTCATGGGCCGCGTGCTGGTCGACGAGCAGCAGATCGGCACCGTCCTGACAGACAATATAGGTGCCGCGCAGCTGCCCGATCACCGCAAGATCGGTAAAGCGCCGGGAATGCCACAGGGGCTGCTGGCCGGCGGACGGCAGGGACGCCATTTCGGCTGCCGCGCCGGCCGAAGCGGCCGGGGAGAGCGAAACCAGCCGGTCGGACTGACCGCCGGGCGCCGGGCGAGACCGCTTACCCCATTCGATCGCGACGGCCTTCAGATACTGCGCAGGGGGTTCGGCCACCGACGCCGAACCCGGCGGCCCGGCGAACGGCGCGGTCCGCAAGGAAACCCTATCGGAGCGCGACAGCGCCGCCGCGACCGCCCCGCACACCGCCTGGTGAACCTGGCGGGCCTGGGAGAACCGGATTTCGTGCTTGGTTGGATGCACGTTGACATCCACCTGATCGAAGGGGAGCTTCAGAAAGAGCACGGCCGAAGGGAAGCGTCCTTTCATCAGCCGTCCGCTGCAGCCTTCCAGAAGCGCATGCTGGATGACGCGGTCGCGCACCCGGCGTCCGTTGACAAACAGATAGATGCCGCGCGTGGTGCTGCGGGACAGCTGCGGCGGCCCCAGCCAGCCGTGCAGGTCGAGCGGCCCGCTGATCGCCTCGATTGCCAGCAGGTCGCCCCGCGGCAGGGCCAGCACCTCGGCGGCCCGTGCCGCCGCATCGCCGGTTTGCAGCCACTGGCGCACCCCTTTGCCGTTGTGGGTCAGGCGCAGGTGGACGTCCGGACGCCCGAGGGCGACGCCGGCCACGATGTCGGCGATATGGCCCATCTCGGTGGCCGTTGATTTGAGAAATTTGCGCCGCGCCGGCGTATTGAAAAAGAGTTGGGCCGCTTCGACCAGCGTGCCGACCGGGACCCCGGCTTCCCGGACCTGGACGATTTTGCCGCCTTCGACGCGCACCTGCACGCCGGCCTCGGCTTCCGCGATGCGGGTAGAGAGCGTCAGGCGCGAAACGGCGGCGATGCTGGGCAGGGCCTCGCCCCTGAATCCCAGAGTACTGATGGCCGCCAGGTCGTCATCGGTTTGAATCTTGCTGGTGGCGAAGCGCTCCACGGCCAGCAGGGCATCGTCCGGTTCCATGCCGCTGCCGTTGTCGGCCACCCGGATCAGGCTGCGGCCGCCGTTTTCGATTTCGATCCCGATGCGCGTGCTGCCGGCATCCAGCGCATTTTCGATCAGCTCCTTGACGACCGAAGCGGGACGCTCGACCACTTCGCCCGCAGCGATCTTGTTGGCCAGAATTTCAGGCAGGATGCGGATGCGGGTCATATTCTAAACCTGGATGGGAGGCATTCACCTTTTTTTGAGAAAGCGCATCAGATATTCGGCATCTTTGGGGGACAAGTTGAATCGGAGACCGGCTTCTTCGACCAGCTGCGCCAAACTCTTGTGAGGCTGATCCAATCGTTCGGCATCGATCCAGGTGATCGACCTGCGCAGTTCCTCGCCTTCGGGTTGGATGCTCATGGCACTTCCTTTCTCAAAGCGGCGGCCGCTGAAGGTGAAAGTCGGTGGCCTGTTCGAAGTTGTACGCCGCACGCAGCAGCTGCTCTTCGTGGAAATGGGGCCCCAGCAACTGCAGTCCGATGGGCCGCCCGTCGCGGCTCAAGCCGCAGGGGACCGAAAGCGCCGGCAGCCCGGCCAGGTTGACGGACAGAGTATACGCATCGGAAAGATACATGGACAGCGGATCGTCCGTGGTCGCGCCCAGCCGCGGCGCGGGTGTGGGGGCCACGGGCGCGGCGATCAGATCGCAGCGTTGAAAAGCGGATTTGAAGTCGTTCATGATCAGCGTGCGGACCTGGGAGGCCTTGCCGTAGTACGCGTCGTAATAACCGGCCGACAGGGCGTAGGTGCCCAGCAGAATGCGGCGCTGAACCTCGGGGCCGAAACCCCGGGAGCGGGTGGCACGGTACATGTCGAAAAGCCCCGATTCCGGGCCGCAGCGCAGGCCGTATTTGACGCCGTCGTAGCGTGCCAGGTTGGAACTCGCCTCGCAGGGTGCGATGATGTAGTAGGCGGCCACGCCATATTCGGTATGCGGCAGGTCGATCGACACGGTCTGCGCCCCCAGTTCCTCCAGCGTGTGCACCGCCCGGCGAATCGCCTCGGCCACCTCGCCGTCCAGGCCGGGGCTTTCGAAATACGCCGGGGAGATGCCGACCCGCAGGCCCGCCAATCCGGGTTTGAGTGCGGCGCTGTAGTCCGGCACCGGCCGTGCCGCGCTGGTTGAATCGGCCGGGTCGTGCCCGGCCACGGCCTGCAGCAAAACAGCGCAATCGGTCACGCTTTTGGCCAGGGGTCCGATCTGATCCAGCGAAGAGGCGAACGCCACCAGCCCGAAGCGCGAGACCCGGCCGTAGGTCGGTTTGAGTCCCACGACCCCGCAGTGGCTGGCGGGCTGGCGGATGGATCCGCCCGTATCGGAACCCAGGGCCCCCAGGCACAGGTCGGCCGCCACGGCCGCGGCCGATCCACCGCTGGAGCCGCCGGGGGAACACTCGCGGTTCCAGGGATTGCGCGTGACCTGAAAGGCCGAGTGCTCGGTGGTCGACCCCATAGCGAATTCATCCATGTTCAGTTTGCCCACCATCACCGCCTGCTGAGCGGAAAGACGCTGAATCACGTAAGCGTCATAGGGCGGAATGAACGATTCCAGGATGCGCGATCCACAGGTGGTGCGGATGCCGCGGGTGCAGATCAAATCCTTGATGCCCAGCGGGATGCCGGTGAGCGGCGCAATCCGTCCTTCGGCCACCGCCGCGTCCGCCCGGCGCGCCTGTTCGAGCGCCAGCTCGGCGGTCACGGTGATGTAGGCGCCGATCCGGTGATCCTCGGCGGCGATCCGCTCCAGCACGGCGGTGGTCAGCTCGACCGAGCTGATTTCCTTTTTTCTGATCAGATCGTGCGCTTGGGCGACCGTCAGTCCGGTCAGTTGCATACGGCCCTCCCTCTTACACCGCCGCAGGGCGGCTCAAAGCGCGCCCGATTGGAGGCGCATTCGCGGGCGGAACAAAGTGCGGGTTGACCGTGACGACGCAGCCTGGCCCGCACAGTCGAAGGACTCATCCGCCGATCACTCTGGGGACGCCGAACCCGCCCGTGCGGGGATCGGGTGCATTGGCCAGGACCGCTTCCCTGGACAGTCCCGGATGGGGGCGATCCTCACGGAAGGCATTGACCAGGTCCACGGCGTGCGCCGTGGCCGCCACGCCCTGCGTATCCACCTGCTTCAAGGTTTGCATATAGTCGAGAATGGCTGCCAGCTGCCGGGCAAATTTTTCCATATCGTCCTGCGCGATCCGCAGGCGGGCCAGATCGGCGACATGGCGAACCTCTTCGGCTGTGATGGTCATGACGGCTCCTGCTGTTTGATCATCTTGAAATCCGGTTTTCGATTCACGGGGTGGCGACAATGATCCCCTTGATCTGGTTTTCATCCAGCTTTTTGAGCATGTTCTGGGCCGCTGCGCGATCGTTGAAGGCGCCGACGCGAACTCGGAACCAGACCCCTTTCTCAGCCGATTCGCTGCGGATCTGGTAGGCCGGAAACCCCTTGGCGCGCAACCGCGAGACCACCTGCTCGGCGCTGGGCCCGTCTTTAAAGGCGCCGACCTGGATCGCGAGGGCACCGCCGCCCGCAGCGACGGCGGGCGCGGGCGCAGGTTTGGGGGCCTCCGCCGCCGGCGCCGGGGCTGCGGAAAGGGCCGCCTTTTCGGAAATCTTCGGTCTGGCCTCCGCCGCAGCCGGGGGTTTGGCAACCAATTTCTCGGCGGTGACCGCCTTGACCTGCTCGACCGGAGCCGCTTTGGCCGCCGGGGGTTGGCCGGAAATCCCGCTGGACTCCGCTGCCGCCGTCTTGTTCGCGGTCTCCAGCGGAAGTCGCGCCGCCGGACCGGGCGCCGGTTTGCCGGCTGCCCCCGACGATGGCCGTGAGACGGGGTAGGCGGGCTGCCGCTTGGTTTCCTTCAGGGCTTCGTAAAAACCCAGCTCCGTCTTCTGATCGGTTTCACCCGAGGCCTGAGCCTCCATTTGGGCTTGTTCTTTCTGCAATAGGGCCGTCTTGAGTTCAGACAATTCCTGCTGCAGGCGGTCGGCCTCGAGTGGCATCGGGGCCGTACCGCGCCCCACCATAATGCCCAGGACGAACATCCAGGCGGCGATGAAAAGAATCAACAAGCCCCAGACGACCACGCCGCGGCGGGTGATATGGGCGATTGCCTTGGTTTCTTCGGCCACAGTTATCCTAACCGATAGATGATTATTTTACACGGATGCCGTACCGAAGCTGAAGACGGGTGAAATAAAGGATCTTGTCGTTGATTCGAGACATCGATGCCTTCTCACCCTTGAGAATGCGTCGATCCTTACTCAGCCCCGCACTGCAATCATACGTTCAGCCGACGACACTCAAACCCTCACATCTGTTCAGGCGCCGATACCCCCAGCAATGTCAAGCCGTTGCGGATCACCCGCTGGACGGCGGACACCAGACACAGCCGGCTGTTGGAAAGTCCGGGATCATCGGCCAGCACGCGGTGCTTGTTGTAATACGCATGAAACAGGGCCGACAGGTTCATCAGGGCAAACGTGATGCGGTGCGGCGCAAGGGTTTCGGCACTGAGCCGCACCACCTCGGGAAAACGGTCCAGGGCCTTGATCAACTGGATTTCCTCGGCCTGGATTAACCGTGCGCCGCTATCCCCGCGCCAGACGATCGGATGCAGGCCCTGCTCGGCGGCTTTGCGCAGGATGCTGGCGATGCGCGCGTGCACATACTGAATGTAGTAAACCGGGTTTTCGTTGGTCTTCTGTTTGGCCACTTCGAGATCGAAATCGAGCGGACTGGCGTAGTCTCGGGTCAGAAAGATAAATCGGGCTGCGTCGACGCCGACCTCGTCCACGACTTCTTCCAGGGTCACAAAATCGCCCGAACGCTTGCCCATGGCCACCGGTTGGCCGCCGCGCAGCAGATTGACCAGCTGCACCAGGATCACCGCAAACTGGTCCCGCCGCCGGCCGAACGCCTGCACCGCCGCCGCCATGCGGGGAATGTAGCCGTGGTGGTCGGCGCCCCACACGTCGATGACCTTTTCGAAGCCCCGATTGTATTTGTCCCGGTGATAAGCGATATCGGCTGCAAAGTAGGTGGTCAGCCCGTTGCTGCGCATCACCACGCGGTCCTTTTCATCGCCGTAGGCACTCGACCGGAACCAGAGAGCTTCATCCTGTGAATAGACCTCGTCCCTGGCCTGGAGCTCTTCCAGCGCCTGGGCGACCCGTCCATTTTCAAACAGGCTCTGTTCGCTGAACCAGCGGTCGAAGGTGACCCCGAAGGTTTCAAGTCCCTTGCGGATGCCGAGGATGATGGCGTCGGCCGCAAAACGGGCGCAATAGGCCACCGCCCCATCCTCGTCGGCCGTGATGAAGTCCGCGCCCTTCGTGCGGATCACCTCCCGCGCCAGGTCGAGAATATAGTCGCCCGGATAGTGATCTTCCGGAAAGGTCACGCTGTGGCCGAGCAGCTGCCTGCAGCGCAGATGAACCGAACGCCCCAGGGTCTGAATCTGACGACCCGAATCGTTGATGTAGTATTCACGCTGAACGTCGTAGCCGCAGAACGCCAGGATTCTGGCCACGCTGTCCCCTACTGCGGCGCCGCGCCCATGTCCCACGTGCAGGGGGCCGGTGGGGTTGGCGCTGACGAACTCGACCTGCACTTTCATCCCGCGCCCGATGTCGCAGGCGCCATAGGCGCGGTCCTGCACCAGAACCGCCTGTACCACGGGCGCCCACGCCGACGGGCGTACGAAGCAATTGATGAAACCCGGTCCGGCAATCTCGACGCGCTCCAGGATGTCGTCCCGGTTCAGATGGGCAGCCACCGCTTCGGCGATTCGGCGCGGCGACAGGCGCTGCGCCCTGGCCGCCAGCATGGCGAAATTGGTGGCAAAGTCGCCGTGCATTTCCGCTTTGGGTTCTTCTATTTCGACGACCGGAAAGTCGTCGGAAGGCAGTGCGCCGCCCGCGTGCGCTTGGCGGGCGGCCTGCAGGATCAAGTCACGGATTTGGTTCTTCATGCCCTCAGCCTTTTAAATAAGCGCCAGTTTGGCAATTTCACGGCGCGATGACAACAAAATTTTTTCCAATAGAGAGTTTTGGTTGGCAAGTCAATGGGTGCGGAAAGGTTCAGGGGCGCCGGGTTTTGCCTGACCCTTATCTCCTCTCAACCGAATTCCTTGACTTGGTTGCGCGGGGTGGTTATTAGAGGGCCAGTGCAGGCCGGAACCTGCGATTTGCAATCCCATCTTAAACTTACCGCCACCGTAACCACGAAGGTTTCCTTTTGGTACCGGCTGACCGTTTTCCGGTGTCGAACAACCGCCGCTTCGCCGCGCACCCTATTGGAAGGAGACCCCATGCGACGCTATGTTCCGGCCCTCGTGCTGGCCGCCGTGCTGCTTGCAGCCCCTGCGGCTTCAGCCCATTTCGGGATCGTCATTCCATCCGATTCCATGATTCTGCGGGAAGACAACCGCACCCTCACACTCCAGTTGAGTTTCAGCCACCCGATGGAGATGGTGGGCATGGAACTGGTCAAACCCAAAGTTTTCAGCGTGCTATCAGGCGGCCGGCAGCAGGATCTGCTCGACCGGCTCGCTCCCGTCAAGGTGCTCGACCATGGGGCCTGGCAGTTGAATTACGCGGTCAAGCGGCCCGGAGTCTACATCTTCCACATGGAGCCGCAGCCCTACTGGGAACCGGCCGAGGCGTGCTATATCGTCCACTACACCAAAACGGTGGTTGCCGCCTTCGGCGATGACCAGGGCTGGGACGCCGAGGTCGGTTCAAAAACCGAGATCGTGCCGCTCTCCCGTCCCTTCGGACTCTATGCGGGCAACCTGTTTCAGGGTATCGTCAAAGTGGAGGGCCGGCCCGTCCCTTACTCCATCGTGGAGATCGAATTTTTCAATGCGGGGCGCACGAAGGGCATCCCCAACGATTACATGGTCACCCAGACGATCAAGGCCGATTCCAACGGCGTCTTCTCCTATAGCGTGCCGGCGCCCGGCTGGTGGGGCTTCGCCGCGCTGAATCCCTCGGACCAGAAGATCGTTCACGACGGTGAACTCAGGGAGGTCGAATTGGGGGCCGTGATCTGGGTTCAATTCCACCCCTGGGATCCCAAGCCCTGAAAAGGAGCGTGGTGAATGCATATTTCCGAAGGATATCTGTCCGGCCCCGTGTTGATCTCGGGAGCCGCTCTGGCCGTGGCGGGTACGGCGCTGGGGCTCAAGAAGCTCGACTACGACCGCATCGCGCAGGCCGGCATGCTGGCGTCGGCTTTTTTTGTCGCCTCACTGGTACATGTGCCCATCGGCCCGACCAATGCCCATTTGATCATGAACGGAATCGTGGGCCTGCTGCTGGGCTGGGCGGCTTTTCCGGTGATCGTGGTGGCCCTCCTGCTGCAGGGGATCTTCTTCCAGTTCGGCGGCATCACCACCCTGGGAGTCAACCTTATCATCATGGCCGGTCCGGCCGTATCCGTGTACTGGATTTTCGGACGCCTGATCGCTCGGCCGGGATGGATTGGGTACTGGGCCGCTTTTGTCAGTGGAGCCGGTGCCGTGGCGCTGTCCGCCCTGGTGATGGCGGCCAGCCTGCTCTTCACCGATGAGCAGTTCTTCGCCGTGGCCGGCACCACGCTTTTACTGCACCTTCCGGTGATGGTGATCGAGGGGATCGTGACGGCTTTCTGCATCGGTTTCCTGAAAAAAGTCAAACCGGAGCTTTTGCCCGCCAGCCGGACGCAGGGGGCACTTCAAAGGGTCAAAGGATGAATCGCCTGTACAAAGCATGTCGATGGCTCCTCTTCTTTTTCTCGGCCGCAGTATGGGCTGCCCCCGCATCGGCCCACAAGGTCTCGGTTTTCGCCTGGGTCGAGGGCGATACGATTCAGACCCAGAGCAAGTTCAGCGGCGGCCGTTATGTGAACGGCGGACTGATCGAGGTTTACGGCCCGACGGGCGACAAGCTGCTGGAGGGGCGCACGGACGACCAGGGCCGATTTGGATTCACCGTCCCACAACGCAGCGATCTTAAAGTCGTGCTGTCGGCCGGGAGCGGCCACGCCAATCACTGGATCGTGCGTGCTGAAGAATTGGGGGCGGAACCCGCTTCCGACCCATCCCCGCCGGCCATGCCGGTCACGACCGGGGCGGCGGATCCGGCCGAAAGCCCCTGTCTGGACCAGAGCGCACTGGAGACCCTTATCCGTACGCAGCTCGAAAAGGAGCTGGCGCCCCTGCGGGCGGAAGTCGCCGAACAGGCCTGGGGGCTGCGCGATATCCTGTCGGGAATAGGCTACATCCTCGGCCTCATGGGACTGGCCAGCTACCTGCGGTACCGGAAGTCGACTCAAGGGGGCGAAGGATCGGGGGCATGATCGACGAATACTTCGCCGAAGGCCGTTCGCCCATTCACCGCAGCAGCCCGGCGGTGCGGGTGCTCGCCGCCACGGCCTACTCCTTCACCGTGGCGCTGATGCACGACAGGGGCGTATTGCTCGCCGCGCTGCTCTTTTCGCTGGGACTGGTTCTGCTGGCGCGCCTGAAGGTCCGGCCCCTGCTCCGGCGGCTCACCGCCGCCGGCGGATTGCTGGCCCTGATCTGGGTGGTTCTGCCGTTGACCTATCCGGGCGAACCGCTGGCGCGACTGGGACCCGTGGCCCTGAGCCGGCCGGGCACGCTGCTGAGCGTACAGATCTCGCTCAAAACAGCGGCCATTCTGCTGGCCTACACGGCTTTGCTGGCCACCATGCACCTCTCGACCCTGGGGCACACCCTGCACCGCCTAAAGCTGCCTGCCAAACTGGTCCATTTGCTGCTCCTCGCCTACCGCTACACCTTCGTGATCGAGCAGGAATACCAGCGGCTCTACCGTGCGGCGCGCATCCGCAATTTCCGACCCGGCAGCAACCTGCACACCTACAGGACTTTCGCCTACCTGGTGGGCATGCTGTTCGTGCGGGCCTCGGAACGCGCGCGGCGGGTCCATCTGGCCATGAAATGCCGCGGGTTCAATGGTCAGTTCCATTGTCTGCAGCACTATTCCCACACCGTCTGGAATCCACTGCTGATCGCCGGGATCGGATTGTTCAGCCTGGCGTTGATCGGTATTGAAATGGTGAAATAAGCGGGCGCGCCGACGCCTTCGAAACGGTCGACGGATCAGGGCGCAGCGGCCATGCGGGCATGTTGACGATCGGCCATTTCGAGCAGGGCGCTGCGTTGCGACATGTCGAAGGCGCTGCTGTGCGCCAGACTTTCCTTGAACTGTTTCAGGTCGAGCCGACACAGAGCATACATGCGCCCATCGCGGTCGTCGGTCCAGTGATCCGTTACCACCGCCTTGCGCAGGCCGTCCTGAATCAGCTGTTCCATGCCGCCATCGTCATCCCCGTCCACCCGGTTGCCGGCCAGTCCGGCCAGATATTTCCGCAGGACGATTCCCAGTTCATGGCGGGCCAGGTTGTCGGCTGCCGTCCGGATGAGAATGCGATTGCCTGAAGCGGCGTTGGCCATCCCGACACCGTAAAAAAAGCGGTTGGAACCCTCCTGGTAAGCGCCGCTGCCTTTGTCTACCCAGGCGGGCAGCAGCGGTGCGGTCCGGATTGGAGGCTGCGGTGGGCCCGGTTGCAGAATGACCGGTCGGTCGGGTACGGGTGCAGGGGGCGGCGCGGCAGGACGGCGCGTACATCCGGCAAACCATACGAGCGTTAAGCAAAAGGCACTCAGTACCAGCATGCGGGGTGTGGGCATTTGAAATCTCCTTCCGGCGCTCCGGCTATAGACCTCAAGGGGAGATGCAATCTAATCGATTCCGCAGACGATTACAAGCACGCCGCTCGGGTGTGCAGGCATCCAACCTTATAGAACAAATCGTGTGATCAGGTACAGTTGCCAGACAACGGCGGCCCCGAACAGCAGCGTGAATACGCTCAGAAAGGAACGGACGCGAATCTTCAGGCCGCGCAGGGGCGCCTGATGCAGCACCAGGATGATCAGCACGGCGAGACCGGTGAGCCAGGTTTTTACTCCCACAAAGTAGGCCGGACCTGAATCGAGCAGAACCGCCATCACGGGGTTCAATTCGACGGCGCCATGGTCCACCAGTATCAACGTCAATACGGCATCGGCCAGGCTCAACACCAGAACCGCCAGGGCGGCGATCACCAGCGGAGTCGGATAGTGGTCGAGCAGTGCCACCCGCCGGCGGTCCTGCATGCGTCTCGCATGCCGCCGCCTTCCGAAGATGACGATGCCCGTGATGTTGGGCCGCCGGACACGCCGATCCGCATTGGAACGCCGTTCAGCCGCATCGATCGATTGACCAGACTTCTGCATGGCTGCACGGTATGCATCCTCCGGAATCGATCCAATACGGCGTGGCCGGTATTTCGATCAGGCGCCCGCACCGCGGGCGGCAACATCCCGCGAAAATGCACACGAGTAAAAACCTGAGTTTTTTGCTGAATGGTCCGGCTTTTTCCGAAAGTTATACTTTCATTCCGATTGGCACTCTGGGTGCCCGATAGCCCAGTAGTAGGCATTCCAAGTAATGCTTGGCGGAATTAAACGTATGCTTCCATTCCAAATGTTGCTGAATAACTTATATGCTTTAGACTGAAGTGTCGGTGTTTCCTTAGGTGTTGGTAATAGCGGTCCAACCGCACCGCCTGCTTGAATATCTTTAAAGCCCGCTTCTGAAAATGCCTGAACTAAAGCTTCTTTACTCATAATATTCAGATTATGGGTCTGCAAAGTAATCGGTCTGAATTTTTCAAGAGCTTTTTTTACATGACCATTAGAGTAATTGGGAACAGTCGCAATTACCAAACCATCTTGGGAACAAAATTTTTTATGAAATTCCAAAATTTTAGATGGATTATCAAAATGCTCAATTAGACCAAATGAAACTACTAGATCATAAGTTCTGTCAGGAATATAAGTTCGAATGTCTCCATAAATAAGTTCTGCTTCGATATTATTCTGTTTTAAAAATTGTTTTGTGATGTTTAACCCTTCTATAGAGTAGTCGATTCCAAAAAATTGGTGATTTGGACGTGATTGATACAGTTCTTTAAGAACTAAACCGGGAGCGCATCCAAGTTCAATAATATCCATCTTTGGTTTTACTCCAAAATCAAGAAGCATTTCTAGCATTAAGTTTAAATCTTTCAATGCCCATCTCTTCAGCGCTTGCTTTTTATTAGCTCTCAGATTTTTACTTTCTCGTGAAGACCATTCCATTGCCCATTTATCAGGGGACATTGTGTCTTTCGGCATTTTTCTTCCTTATTCTATAAAATTGAACTCTGGATCTGGATCTTCGAAGGGTAAAAATGGATTTGGGTATGGGAGCTTGTAGTTCTGCGGGTCTAAAACGTCAATGTTTTAAAGTTGCCAGTGTGTTAACATCAGCTTCAAGTGTGCGTAGGTTATTCAACCGCAAAGAGGTAAGGGGGTGAAAACTTGCCTGCACGCTTAATGAGGCCTCCACCATAACCTTGTGTACCGATTTTCTTACCGGCCTTAAAGAAGGCAGGGCTTCCCAAAATAAGATTTCATGACCTTCGCCACACCTAAAATGGCAGCATCACGAAAAAAGGGCTGCGGACCTTGCCGCAACCCTTTATTTTCCTGGTAGGCACGAAGGGATTTGAAC
>DDYQ01000024.1:0-7904 GCA_002348005.1 Desulfobacteraceae bacterium UBA2230
ACGGCCGGCACCGTGACATAGCGCATCGGGTCTTTTTTGAAGCGGCCTTTGGTGCGGCGCGGCCGGATTTCCCCCAACTGTACAAAGGCGCTGGAGTGATTGATGCGCGTTGTGGTGCGCAGAATCACCGGTTCGTGCAGCTGCTCGGACAGATCACAAGCGTATGCGACCATTTGCTTGGCTTCTTCGACCGNNTGTCCTGCTCGTTCTGACTGGAGAACATGAACGGGTCGTCGGCCGTCAGGATCACCAGCGCACCTTGCACGCCCACATAGGCCAGTGTCATCAAGGGATCTGCGGCCACATTCAACCCCACATGCTTCATCATGCACATGCAGCGCAGCCCTGCATTGGCCGCCCCGGCCGCCACTTCCAGGGCAACTTTTTCATTGGTGCTGTATTCGAAGTACAAGTCGGATTCGTGGGACATTTGAAAAAGGTTGAGAGAGATCTCCGAAGACGGGGTCCCCGGATAGGTTGTGGCAAAAGCCACACCGGCTTCCAGCGCGCCGCGCGCGATGGCCTCATTGCCCAGCAACCACATTTTCTGCCCGGGCGTGCCGCTCAGTAATTTATGCATTTTTCATCATCCTTACTGCGATGGTCGTAACCATCGGCTTTAGGTCAACACACAGGGGTCTTGCCTCCGCTGCAACCCGCATGGAAACCATACAGCGGATGGATATTCAAGGAAGTATAACAAAAGGCAGATAAATGGAATTCATTTGCTTTTAAGTTATTTATTAGCTATATAATAGCCATTTTGATGCTTAGTCAATAAAAAAAAGATGCGGACTGCAACTCCGGTTCCCTGCAGGCCGCAAGGTCTTCTTGTATTCTGCGGATGAAAGAGCTATCGCCTGAATCTGCAACCCGGGGCCGTTGACGGACGTTGGCTGCGGGCTCGCCTGGATGGCGACTGTTGAGTTGCCGAAAAGGAGAATGGGTGTGAGATATCCGAAGGAATGCGTGCTCAAAAACTGCCGCGAGGCGACGATCCGTCGCCTCGCGGTCGGCGACGAGAAGCTGCTGGCGCAATTCTATGAAAAAATCCCCGCCGCGGACCGTTGGTACATGCGCTACGATGCCACCCATCCGGATGTGCTGCATCGATGGTTCCAGGGCCTCGACAGCGGCTTTGTGGATTCGATAGTCGCTGTGTGCGGATCATGCATCGCAGGACACGGCAGCCTCCATACGAGAGGGTTCGGCGTCACCCAGCACGTGGGCCGACTCCGCATCGTTGTGTTGCCCGAATACCGCCGCCAGCGCCTGGGCACATGGTTGATGCTGGACCTGATCCAGTTGGCCATGGACAAAGGCCTGGAGGTGGTTCGCACCGATCTGGTGGCCGGGATAGAAGATACAGCCATCGAAGCGGCGCACAAACTGGATTTTTTCAAAGGCGGCGTATTGACAGACTACGCCAGGGATCATGAAGGCAATCGTCGGGACATGGTGATCATGATCAAACACCTGCACAAGGGGTGGGGCGACTACTAGACGCTCAGCCCTGCGCCGGTCAACCATAACGTTTCAGCGAAGCCGCAGCGTGACGTATTGTTTTGTTCGAACCCCAATGATATGCGTCTTAAAACACCCCTGGAGGACATCTGCGTACGTGCGTTCTGCACGCCCGCCGAGATTCGCTCCCTCAGTTTCGACGCCCTGTTCCGGGCCTATCCCCAGTATAAATCTATTTACACCAAACGCCGCAGCCTGGAAGCTTTCGCCGCTGTCGAAGGGACCAACGTAACACTGGCGCTGACGCCGGACCAGCGCATTATCGGCTTCGGCGTGCTGGATTTTCCGGACCCGGAGGAACGCTGGGCGAAACTGGGCCCCGGCGCCATGATGGAGGTCAAGGCCATTGAGGTCGGCCGGGGATGGCGCGAACACAAAATCGCCAATGCCGTTCTCACCATGCTGCTAACCCATCCGCGCCTGGAGCAGATGATCGTGTATATGGTCGGATACTCCTGGACATGGGACCTGGACGGCACCGGCCTGACGGCTCAGCAGTACCGCAACATGCTCATCCGCCTTTTCAGCGCGCGTGGATTTCACGAGTTTCAAACCAACGAACCCAACCTGTGCTTAAAGCCGGAGAACCTGTTCATGGGCCGGGTGGGCAGCCAGATTTCCGACCAGATGCGCAAAGCCTTCAAATGGCTCTGCTTCGGAATCTCCTGATACTCCTGGACTCCCCGGAGGGCGGCGGACTGTGGCGGCCGTCACTTTAAAAAACCCATCATCCGCGGCAGCCACAGCACTGCATCCGGAACGTAGCTGATAAGTGCCAGAACGGCAATTTGAATGCCGACAAACGGCATGACCGACTTCGAGACGTAGATCAGATCGCGGTGGGCAATGGAACCGGCGATATACAGGCTGACGCCCATGGGCGGGGTGCAGTACCCGATCGCCAGATTGACGGTCATGATAAGGCCGAAATGCATCCAATCCACGCCAAAGGCATTCAGCATGGGCAAAAAGACAGGTCCCAGAATCATGGTGGCGGAGATGATGTCCATGAACATGCCGACCAGCAGCAAAAGGACGTTCATCACAAATATGAACACCAGGGGGGAACTGATCGCGGCCAGAACCGCTTCGGTAATGCGGCCCGGTATACTTTCCAGAGTCAGCAGCCTGCCGAAAGTGGTCGCCCCGGCCACGATGATCAGCAATGAGGCCGAGGTTACCGCCGAGCTGACGACGATTTCCTTGACCTGTTTGAACTTCATGGACTTATGGATGAACAGCTCCACGAAAAAAGCATAGACACACGCCACGACCGCGGCTTCGTTGGCGGTGAAGGCCCCGGAGAAAATGCCGCCGAAGATGATGAGCGGCAGCATCAGCGACCAGAATCCCTCTTTCAGCACCGCCAGCATGCCTTTGAGGTCCGGCGGCGGCATGCGCACGATCGCGGTATCTTTGCGGAACAGAATATAGGTGTAAAGACAAACCCCAGCCATAATCAGGACTCCGGGCAGGAACCCGGTCAAGAAAAGACCCTCGAGCGAGACGTTGCTGATCATACTGTAAAGGATCATTCCGATGCTGGGCGGGATGATAACGCCCAAATTGGGTGACGTGGTCATCAGGCCCACGGAATATTTTTCCGGATAGCCGTTGCCCTTCAAGGCTGGAATCATGAAAGCGCCCAGGGCCACCACCGTGGCCACCGTGGAACCCGAGATGGCGCCGAACAAGCCGCAGGCCAGGACACCGGCCATGCCCAGCCCGCCCGGCAGCCAGCTTAAAAGGGCATTGGCGACCTGGATCAGCTTTTTGACAATCGAACCGGCGGTCATGATATTGCCGCACAGAATGAAAAAGAGCACCACAACCAGTGCGAAGTTGTCCATGCTGCGGAACATGGTCTGCACCAGGAGCAGTATCGGCAGGTTGGTAAACAGCACAAATCCCATCAGCGCCGTGAAAAACAGGCACATGAATACCGGCACGTACGTTGCCATACACCCGAGTAAAATCGACATGATAATTACATCGCTGTATTGCATGCGGGAGTTCTCCTCCGAATGAAGGTCGAAGCCAAACGGGCGTAGACAGCTCTATGCTTTCTTCCGGATCAGTTTCATGGTGTCGTCGTAGAAAATCTGTATGGTTCTGGCCGCCATCAGCACCCCCATGAGGGGCATCAGGGCATACAAGAACACCAGGGGTATTTCCATGATAATGGTTTTCTGAAAAGTCTGGACCTGAAGCGCGGCAATAATCCAGCCGTAGTAGATCATGACGGCGGAAAAAAAGAGGACCATCAGGTTGCTGAAATAGGTCAGCGGAATCTTCAGTCTGGGCAGCAGTTGAACCGATGCATCGATGCGGATCATCACGCGTCTTTTCATCGCCGCCGAGGCACCGATGAAGGTGGTGTAGATAATGACTTCCCGCACCAACTCTTCAGACCAGGCCAGCGAATAGTTGAACCCGTATCGCAGGATCACATTGACAAACAACGAGAGCAGGGCCACCAGCACGGCAATGAACAGTGTCCAATCCTCGAACAAGGTCAAAACCTTGTCGACAAACTTAATTAAATTTCCAATCATACAGGATCCTTGCGGTCGGAGGTGTAAAAAAGGGGGGTGATTTCTCCCCCCCCTGATCGGGTTTATATTTTACAGGTCAACTGAGTTGAACTCCACAGACCAGATCAACTGTTTCCATCCGCGCCGGCATGCCACTCCCTCCGCAATCAAGGTTTGTAGCCGACCAGATCCTGCACTTCCTTGAGAAAATTTTCGGGGCGGTAGGTGTCCCCCGGATAGAGTTTGTTGATTTCGGCTGCATACTTTTCGTGCACGACGTTGCCTTTTGTCCTGAGAACAGCCACTTCATTTTCCGGCAGTTCGAACACCTGGATACCTTCTTTGATGATCTTTTGCCTGATTTCCTCTTCCTGCGCAGCACCCTGACGGCGGTACTCGGCGCTCACATCGTGCACGGTCTGAACAAAGGTCTCGCGAAGGTCGGGGGGCAACGAATTCACCCAGTTCTTGTTGAAGATCCAGATGAATAGTCCCTTGGCGTAGCTGACAGCCGTAAAGTACTTGGCCACTTCAAATTTCTTGGTCAGGTCACAGACCAGATCGGTGTGGTCCAGGGCGGTGATCACGCCCTGTTTGAGGGCGACGGGAACATCCGGCCAGGGCATGGGGACCGGATTGACGCCCCACTGGGTGTAGGTGAGCTGATTGACGGCCGCCTCGGCGATCCTGAACTTGTTTTTGTTCATGTCGTTGATCGATTTGATGGGGATTGTACTCGCCCACCCATAGCTGCCGTAAGTGGTGATATCCAGGGCCATGATGCCCTGATGGTCCATGGCCATCAGAAAATGATCGAACAGTTTTTTGTCGGCGATGAATTTTTCCAGCTTCTCATTGGAATCGATCAGGAACGGAAGGTTGACGATACCGAAGCGGGGTCCCAGATTGGTGGAAGCCACCGAACTGCACGACATGCCCTGAATGGCGCCCATCTGTAACTGATTGAGCACTTCGACTTCGCCGCCCAGCATTGAAAAAGGTTTGTAGTCCACGAAGATTTGACCATTGGTGCGTTTCCAGAGTTCATCCCGGAGGGCAAAGCCGCTGTAAGTGCCCTTAATGGCCGGGTGGGACACGTTGGAAGCGATTAAAGTATACTTGGCCCCGGAAGGATCAAAGTTCGGCTTCCAGGCATCCAGGGTTGGTTTTTGCGCCATTACAGGCCCAACGAAAAGCATCACACCTAAAATACCCGTGATGATGGTGAGTACAGACTTGCGGTTGCCCATCGAAGCCTCCTTTCGGGATGTTTAAATTATTTGGATGAATGGTGCTCATTCGGAAAAGAATGGTACAGTAGCTAAATAACAGCTATTTTTTTTGTTAGTCAAGAGAAAACCCTCACGCCCCGCCGGTATGCACGTTATAACCGCCCGAATCGAGACAGCCCTCAACTGAATTACTTCTGGCGAACCTGCACACCGGTCAGGAAGGGGGCCCTTCCCTGCCGCTTGAGTCAGGGTTGTGTTGGGGTGTAGATCTGAAGTTTAAGAGGTGCCGGATTAAAGCACCTGTGTTCAACTGCGGACAGTTTATTCGTTCCCTACAGTGTTCAAGTGCGTGGTTGACGCACCGGCTGATGGGCGTTAGCATGGGGTTCACTGAGGATCCCCTATCGTAAACCCATTTTCTTTCCCGGCGCCATACCATATCCTTCCTTCGAATCTTTTAACGTGCGGGGACGCGAGGCAAAGGTGTTCGACTAAAAAGGTATCAGGAGGATTCATGAGCATCAAGAAGCAGTACCTTAAGAACAAGCCCATCTGTAAAGTGACCTTCCGGTTGTCCGGCACAGCTGCCGCCGAAGCTCAAAAAGCAGCGCTGGCCGGAGACTTCAATGAGTGGAGCACCGCTCAGACGATTATGAAACGATTGAAGAACGGCGATTTCACCGTTACCGTGGATCTGCCCGTGGGACGCGAATATCAGTACCGCTATGTGGTAAATGACCGGTTCTGGATCACGGACGATGCCGCCGACCGGTATGTGGCCTCCGGGTTTGCCGACTGTCAGAATTCGGTGGTGATCGTCTGATTCGATATTGATTTGCTTCTGAGAGGAATCCTGCCAGGGAGGTTTAGGACAGCGGCATTATCTTGGGAAGCGAACTGGACAACCCGCTGATGTTCGATTACATTGCCGGTGTCGCGTTGTCATGCGCTAATTATCCATAAGGATTAATGAATGAGACGTATTCACACCTATCAGGTTTTTCCGCGACTTCCGGTGTCGTTGAATTTTCTGGGCGTTCTATCCCGCAATCTGTGGTGGTCTTGGAAACCGGACGCCATCGAACTGTTTCGACGTATCGACCCACGTCTCTGGGAGAAATCGGGCCGCAATCCCATCGTCTTCGCAACCCAGGTGTCCCAGAAGAGGTTGGAGCGACTCTCCCGGGACGACAGTTTCCTGGCGCATCTGGAGCGCGTTAAACAGCAGTTCAAGGAACGCGTCCTCGCGTCTGTCGATCACGCTCGTACGCCCTACGGCACCGACACCCGCGTGGCCTATTTTTCAATGGAGTTCGGAATTCACGAGAGCCTGCCGCTGTTCGCCGGCGGTCTGGGCGTGTTGGCCGGCGATCACCTTAAATCAGCGTCCCACATGAGCATCCCCATGGTGGCCGTGGGCTTGCTTTACCGGCAGGGCTACTTCCGCCAATTTCTGGACCCTCAAGGCTGGCAGCAGGAGTCCTATCCGGAAATCGACTTCTACCACCTGCCCCTGTTCCGCGTTCAGGACGGCACCGGCGCCGACCTGCGCATTTCCGTCGAGAGTCCCATGGGACTCTCGANNCATGGGACCGATTCTGGCGGACGTGTGGAAGATCATGATCGGCCGCATTCCGCTCTTTCTGCTCGATACCAATGTTTTGGAAAATCCGTCCGGTATCCGCGAAATCACGTCGCGGCTTTACAACAGCGAGCCCGGCGTCCGCCTCAGTCAGGAGGTGCTGCTGGGGATCGGGGGGATGCGTGCACTTGCGGCCATGGGGATCAATCCAACGATTTGCCACATGAATGAAGGCCACAGCACCTTCGCCAATATCGAGCGCCTGATCCAATTGATCAAGCAGCATCATCTGGACCTGAAATCAGCCATGGAGGTGATCTCGCGCACATCGGTATTTACGACGCATACCCCGGTGGCAGCCGGCCATGACGAGTTCCCGGTCGAAATGGTACGGCCCTATATACGATCACTGGCCGAACAGCTACAGATTTCGGAAAACGAACTGCTGTCCTGGGGACAGATGAACGGCAAGGGACCGCACGGGCCTTTCTCCATGTTCATTCTCGGATTGCGGATGTCGCAGTTCCTCAACGGCGTCAGTCAACTGCACGGCCGGGTGGCACGCCAGATGTGGTCCTTTGTCTGGCCGGAGCGCTCGCCTGAAGATGTCCCCATCAGCCATGTCACCAACGGCGTACATATCTCCAGCTTCATCTCCCCGGAGATTGTTCTGCTCTTCGAGCGCTATCTGGGTCCCGAGTGGCATTTTTGCAGCCGCAGACCGGAGAACAGCGATCGCATCGATGAAATTTATGACGAGGAACTGTGGCGCGCCCATGAAATGAGCCGTACACGGCTGATCAGCTATGTACGCGACCGTCTGGCCGGACAGCTCGCCCGGCGCAACGCCCCCTCGGCGGTGATGAAGATGGCCGAATCGGCCCTGAATCCCGAGGTGCTGACCATCGGCTTCGCCCGCCGTTTCGCGACCTACAAACGAGCGACGCTGATTTTCCGCGATGCCGAAAGGCTCAAGGCAATCCTGATGTCCCAGACCCGGCCCGTACAGATTATCTTCGCCGGCAAGGCCCA
>DDYQ01000024.1:7973-8829 GCA_002348005.1 Desulfobacteraceae bacterium UBA2230
TCGTCTTTCTGGAAGATTACGACATGGGGATCGCACGGTATCTCGTTCAGGGGGTGGACATCTGGCTGAATACACCCCGCCGGCCGCTTGAGGCATGTGGCACCTCGGGCATGAAGGCGGCTATCAACGGCGTGCTGAATGTCAGCATCCTGGACGGCTGGTGGAACGAAGGCTACGCCCCCGAGCACGGCTGGCGCATCGGCAACGGCGAAGAATACAGCGATACCGGCTATCAGGACATGGTGGAGAGCCAGGCGCTCTACAATGTGTTGGAAACCGATGTGATACCCGCCTTCTACAACCGAACGGCCGGCAAGATGCCGGAAGAGTGGATCGGAAAGATGAAGGCCTCCATGAAAATGGCCATGTCCTACTTCTGCAGTCATCGCATGGTGAGCGAGTACGAAGAGCGGTTCTACCTGCCGGCGGTGAAGCGCCGGCGCGAGTTGCTCCAGGACCAGGCCCGCGAATCCAAGCGCTTGAGCATCCTGCACCAGCGGCTTCGCCAGTTGTGGGGCAACATCCGTGTAGAACCGCCCGAAAGAAACAGCGCAGGCCCTTTTCAGGTGGACGATTCCTTCGACGTGAGCGCTGTCGTACACCTGGGCGCCGTTTTGCCTGAAGAGGTCGATGTGGAGCTGTACTATGGCCGATTGAAACGCATCGACGAGTTGGAAAAAGGTTCCCCCCTGCTCATGGCGATGGTCGAAAGCCGGGGTGACGGCACTTATCTCTATCGCTGCACGGTAAACTGTACTGACTCGGGACGCTACGGCTTCACCGTGCGTGTGGTTCCGCGTGCCGACGATTGGATCCGTTTTACTCCCGGGTTGTGTTAGCAACAAATAAATTTGTC
>DDYQ01000189.1:0-768 GCA_002348005.1 Desulfobacteraceae bacterium UBA2230
GCGGCAAGGTGGCCGAAATCACCGATCAGGCGCTGAGCGCCGACGAACAGGGCTATCTGATCGCGGTGGCCGAGGATACCCTTATGGGCCGCCGCGTACGCGTGCCCGTGGACATGGTGGTGCTGTGTACGGCCATCGAGGCGCGCGCAGACGCCGGCGATGTGGGGCGCGTGTTCGGGGTCAACCAGGGTGCGGACGGCTTCTTCCTGGAAGAGCATCCCAAACTGGGGCCGCTCAACACCGCCACGGACGGTGTCTTCCTGGCCGGGTGCTGCTCAAAACCGATGGATATCCCCGATACGGTGGCTCAAGCCTCGGGGGCTGCGGCCAAAGCCCTTTCTCTGGCCACCCGAGGCCAGGTGGCGGTGGCGCCGACGATTTCGGCCATCGATCCCGACATCTGCGTGGGCTGCCAGATGTGCATCGGGCTGTGCCCTTATGGCGCCATCGGCTTTAATGCCCGCAAAGGCGTTTCGGAGATCAACCCGGCAGTGTGCAAGGGCTGCGGGAGTTGCTCGGCGTTCTGCCCCAGCGGCGCAGCCGGCAGCCGGCACTTCAAAAGCCGGCAGATTTTCGCCGAAATGGACGGCATTTTCGATGCCCTGCACCGAATCGCAGGGCCGTTTTAAGGTTAAAGAATCAGTTTTAATCGAAGGAGGCAGTCGATCTTGGGAGAAGTCATCCTTTACTTAAAACTTAACACCTTCACGGAGTGAAGCATGAGCGACTTCGAACCGAACATTATCGCCTTTGTCTGCAACTGGTGCA
>DDYQ01000189.1:809-9854 GCA_002348005.1 Desulfobacteraceae bacterium UBA2230
GACTGCCACTACATCAACGGCAACTTCAAAGCCCGCCGGCGCATCAAATTGCTTCAGGAAATCCTGCCCAAGTTCGGTTTCGCGCCCGAACGGCTGCGCCTGACCTGGATCGGTGCCAGCGACGGTATCCAGTTCGCCGAAACGATGCGCACCCTTGTC
Source organism: Desulfobacteraceae bacterium UBA2230 (assembly GCA_002348005.1). Next base: position 969 of record DDYQ01000189.1, read on the forward strand.
GGTCAGCTAAAGGCCCTGGGGCCCAATCCGGTTAAGCTGGAGATGGCGGTCTGAGCCGCGCAGGCCCTGCCGGGAGTATCAAGAAGGAGACGGTTGCGATGAAAACGGCCCAAATCGATGTACACGACCACGACCTGCTCGCCGCCTTGCGGAATCTGGCCCGCCTGGTTCTGGCGCAAGAAGGGATCGAGGCAATTCTGGTGCCCCGCCGCCTGCCGCTGAAGAGCATGGTGATGCCGGCGCTGGTGAGCGACCCGGAAGGTCTGGCGGAAATGGACCCGCTGGCGCCGGCCTTCGCGTTGAACGCCGCCCGCATGGTCTCGCGGTTGACGCGCAAACCGTCAGGCGGCCGACTGGCGGTCATGCTGCGGCCCTGCGAAATCCGGGCCTTCATCGAACTGGTCAAACTGAACCAGGGGCGCCTGGATGACCTGCTGATCATCGGCACGGACTGCCTGGGAGCGTATCCGAACAAAGACTATATCCGCTTTGCCGAAACCACCGGGGCCGACTCGACGCGCGCCTTTTACCAGGCGGTCCTGGGTCCCGGCGGTGCCGCCAAAGAGGGCCTCTCCTTAGCGCCGGCCTGCCGAGCCTGCGAAGCACCCGTGCCCGACGGCGCCGATCTCGCGGTAATGCTCTTCGGCGTGCCCACCGACTATCAGATCGTAATCCAGGCGCAGAGCGAAAAAGGAGCCGAAATGCTCGACCGCATCGCTCTGAAGGCCGCCCAGGTGCCGGAGCAGCGCGCCGACGCCGTGGCCAGACTGATCGAGCAAAAGGTGCTGTACCGTGACGGGATGTTTTTAAAAACCCGCGCGGCCGTTGAAAGCCCGGCCAAGCTGAACGCCTACCTGGCCGCGTGCGTCAACTGCTACAACTGTCGGGTGGCCTGCCCGGTGTGCTATTGCCGTGAATGTGTCTTCGTCACCGACGTGTTCGATCACGAACCGGCCCAATACCTTGCCTGGGCGCGACGCAAGGGCACGCTCAAGATGCCCACGGACACCTTGTTTTACCATTTGACGCGCCTGGCCCACATGAGTACGGCCTGCGTGGGGTGCGGCCAGTGTTCCAACGCCTGCCCCAACGACATCCCGGTCATGGAGCTGTTCCGCACGATCGCGCACCGCACCCAGGCTGCTTTCGATTATCGTGCCGGCGCGAATGTGGGACAAAAGCCCCCCTTGACCGAATTCCGTGAAAAAGAGTTCGAAGAGGTGGTGGGCATCGGGTGCCGGGCGGCTGGATGAACCCGGAGAGCCTGCGGGGGAAGGAAATGGCAACCATGCAGCAAAAGATCGGCAAAGCCCTGGTTATCGGTGCCGGCATCGGCGGCATTCGTTCGGCCCTGGATCTTGCGGAGACCGGCATCCAGGTGACCCTGATCGAGCGCGCGCCGCATATCGGCGGTTTGCTGGCGCAACTCGATTACCAGTTTCCCAGCAACCATTGCGGCATGTGCCGCATGCTGCCGCTGTTGAATCGGGACGCCGGCTCCCAATTCTGCCTGCGAAAAGGGTTGTTTCACGACAACATCGAGATTCTCACCGGAACCGAGGTTTCGGCCATGTCGGGCGAGGCGGGGCATTTCACGGTGCGTCTGCGCCGCATGCCCACCTGGGTCGATCCCTTGCGGTGCGTCGGCTGCGGCCTGTGCAGCGCGGTCTGCCCGGTCTCGATCGCGGACCCCTTCAATCAGGGGCTCTCGCAATGCAAAGCCATCCACCTGCCCGTACCGCACGCCATCCCCAATCCCTACATCATCGATCAAACGGCCTGCACGCGCTGTGGGTCGTGCGTAGAGATCTGTCCGACCCAGGCCATCGAACTGGGCGCCGACCGACGCGCCGAGTTCCGCATCCTGGTGGTGGACGACGAACCCGCCGTGCGTGACTCGCTGCGCGAGTGGCTGCTCAACGATGGGTTCCCTTCCGTGGCGATGGCCGAGTCAGGCTCCCGGGCACTGGAACTGCTGGCGCAGGCGCCGTACCATCTACTGCTCACCGACATTAAAATGCCGGGCATGGACGGGGTCGAACTGCTCGAAAAGGCACGCGATCTCTACCCGCAGCTGGCCGTGTTGATGATGACGGCCTATGCCACCGTGGAAACAGCTGTGGCGGCCATGAAGATCGGTGCCCGCGATTACTTCATGAAACCATTCGATCCGGCGGCCATCCTGCCCCTGATTGCACGCATCTATGCGGAACGGGAGGCGGCCGCCGACCGCGAGATTGAGGTCAACGCCGTCATCGTCGCCGGCGGCACCGATTTTTTCCACCCGGCCCAGGGAACCAATACCTACGGGTACGGCCATTCGCCGCACGTGATCACCAACCTGGAACTGGAGCGCATCCTCAGCCATGGCGGTCCGGGGTGCGGCGCGCTGGTGCGGCCGGCCGACGGCAAACCGATCCGCAAAATCGCCTGGATGCAGTGCGTGGGATCGCGCGATCTCCAGGTGGGGGCCGATTTCTGCTCTTCGATCTGCTGTATGACCTCGGTCAAGGAGGCCATGCTGGTCAAGGAGCGCTCCGCCGGCGCAGCCGATACCGCCATCTTCCACATGGATATGCGCACCTGGGGCAAAGGCTTTCAGCGTTACCGGGACCGCGCGGCCGAAGCATACGGCGTGCGTTTCGAGCGCGCCCGCATCCACTCCATCAGCCCGCACCCGCATAGTGGAGATCCCACGATCCGGGCGGTGGGGCTGGACGGCACGCTCCACGAGGAAGCCTTCGATCTGGTGGTGCTGGCCCTGGGACAGCGGCCCGCCCGTGACACCCTGCAGTTGGCCCAAACTCTGGACGTCTCACTGGACCCCCGCGGTTTCTTCGAAACCCGACCGTTTGCACCGGCCTGTTCGCCCAAAGAGGGCGTTTTCCTGAGCGGCACCGCCGCAGGGCAAAAAGATATCGGCGAGGCGATTCTGACCGCCTCGGCCGCCGCGGCCCAGGCGGGGCGATTGATCCACGCCGCGGGCGGCAGCCTGGCGGAGGTGGCGGCCACGCCCACGGTTGGCGCAAGTGTGCTGCAGGATCCACCGCGGGTGCTGGTTGCATTGTGCGCTTGCGGCAACCGGTTGACGGCCCCGCAGCGGGAGCGGCTGACGTCCGACCTGAAAATCGATCCGGCCGTGGCGCAGGTCGTGACCGTCGACCGACTGTGCACGCAGGCCGGATGGCAAGCGCTCGAGGAGCAGGCTGTCGGCGCCAAATTCAACCGGATATTGATCGGGGCCTGCCATCCCTATCTCTTTATCCGCAAACTGAAGGAACTGTCCGGGCGCGTTGCCTTGCCGCAACATTTGCTCGAGGCGGTGGACCTGGGGATCTTTCAATCGATTTCCGGAGAGCAGCCGGCCGGATTGAATGCGAGCCGCAGCGACAGACTTTACGAACTCGCGGCGGGCCTGGCGCGCTTGAAGCATGCCGATCCTCAGCCCCTGCCCGGCCGGGCGGTGATTCAACGTGCCCTGGTGGTGGGCGGCGGCATCGCCGGCATGCAGGCGGCCGTAACCATCGCCGACATGGGATTCGATGTGGAGTTAATCGAAAAAGAACCCCGACTGGGCGGCAACCTGCACTGGCTGCATCGAACCCTGGATCAGCAGCTCACGGCCCCTGTACTGCAGGCGCTGACCCGCACCACAGAGCAACACCCGCACATCCAGGTGCATACCGAAAGCACGGTCATCAGCGCCCGCGGCCAGGCAGGAGATTTCCAGAGCGTTGTCCGCGACGGCCAGGGCGCCTGCCTGACCATCGCACATGGCGCTGTAATTCTGGCCACGGGCGGCGATGAAGCACAGACCGATCAGTACGGCCACGGAACCCACGCCAACATCGTGACCCAGAAGGCACTGGAGCGCGAAATGGCGGATCCCTCCTACGATCCGCAGGGTTTGAATACCGTGGTGATGATCCAGTGCGTCGGATCGCGGGAGGCGCCGCGCAACTACTGCAGCCGCATCTGCTGCCCCACCAGTCTCAAACAGGCCCTGCGCCTGAAACAGGATAACCCCGGGAGCAGTGTCTTCATCATCTACCGTGACATGATGAGCTGCGGCTTCAGCGAACACTACTTTACGCTGGCCCGTCAGGCAGGCGTAATTTTCATTTCCTACGACCCGGCATTCAAACCGGATGTAAAGGCCGCGGATGACAAAACGGTATGGGTCCGGACGCGCGACCCGATCGTCGGCCGGGTCGTAGAGATCGCCGCCGACCTCGTGGTGCTGGCCACCGGCGTGGTGCCCCATTTGCCTGAGCCGCTGGCCGCAGCATACGGCGCCGCCTGCGACGTGGACGGATTCTTTCAGGAGGCTGAATCCAAGTGGCGGCCAGTGGACAGTCTGAAAGAGGGGGTCTTTGCCTGCGGCCTGGCCCTTGCGCCGTATAATCTGGAGGGGGCAATCGCCAGCGGTCAGGCCGCGGCGCAGCGCGCCCTGCGCGTGCTGGTGCATCGGGAGCTGCCGGCCGGACGGCATTCGGCCCGGGTACGCGAAAGCCTGTGCGCGGTGTGTGGCCGCTGCGTCGAGGCCTGTGTTTTCAACGCCCGCTGGATCGATCCGGAAGACAATCGCGTACAGATCGACCCGGCCGCCTGCCAGGGCTGCGGCGCCTGCGCGGCGGTTTGCCCCAACGGCGCCGCTGTTGTCTGCGGTCAGTTCAAACCGCAGATGCTGGCGACGATCGACGCCGCAGTCGGGTTTAATGGGCTGTCCGGGGTGCTTGGAACCGCAACCCAATGTTAAGGAGCACGTGAAATGCACACCAAATCCACCTGGGCGCCGCAGCCTGCTGACCGGCAACTGGAGAAAGTGCGCTGCATGGTCAGGTCCTGTATTCAGTGCGGGACCTGTTCGGGGTCGTGTCCAAACGAATTCGCCATGGAGCTGACGCCCCGTCACTTGTGGCGCATGGTGGCGATGGGGTGCGAAGCGGCCATATTTGCTTCACGGACCTTCACCCTGTGCTCGGCCTGCTATCAATGCACCTTGCGCTGCCCCAGAGGGTTGCCGCTCACCGAGGCCATGGCCCAATTGAAGCAGATAGCCGCCCACCGAAGAATTACGGTACATCGGCGCAGCACGATCTTTTACGCCAGCTTTCTGGAAAGTGTGCGACGGCACGGCCGTGTGCGGGAGATGGAATTCATGACCCTTTACTTCACCGGCATGCGCAATCCGCTGCTGCCCTTGAGTTTCAGCGCCCTGGGGGTGCGGCTGCTCTCCAAAGGCAAAGTGCACCTGCAGGTGCCGACCCGAGGCAGCGACAAGCTTGCGGGACTGTTCCGCAGGGTCGAAGAATTGGAGCACGCAGCGGGAATCTAAGCAGGGAGAAGCCATGCAATACCTATATTATCCCGGATGCTCGCTTGAAGGTACGGCCCGAGAATACCATGCCGCCACGCTGGCTTTCATGCGGGTTATGGGAAACGAACTGCTCGAGCTCGAAGACTGGACCTGCTGCGGCGCCAGTGCCGCCGAAGGCATCAGCACGCTGCTGGCCCTTTCGCTGTCGGCCCGCAACCTGGCCCTGGCCGAACNNTGCAGCGCCTGCTATCTCAACCTCAAGCGCGTGGCGGTCAAAATCCACGGTCAGGAGGACCTGCTGGATAACCTCAACAGGGTTCTGCAGGACGAAAACCTGCGGCTCAAGGGTTCGCTCAAGGTGCGCCATCTTCTGGATGTGCTCGCCAGGGATATCGGGGCCCGAGCGCTGGCCGAGAAGGTGGTTCGTCCTCTGGAAGGGCTCACGGTAGCACCCTATTACGGCTGCCAGTGTCTGCGGCCCTATCCGGAATTCGACGACCCGGAGCAACCCGCGAGCATGGCAGGGCTGATCCGGGCGACCGGGGCCCGCCCCCTGGCCTGGTCCATGGGAGCCACGTGCTGCGGGGCGTCGCACATGAATACCAAGCCCCAGGTGGGGCTGGAGTTGTGCGGTGCCATCCTGGCGGCCGCACAGGGTGCCGACGCCATCGCCACGGTCTGCCCCATGTGCCAGATGAACCTCGAAGCATACCAGAAGCGTATATCGCGCATCCGGGGCAAGGATCTGGCCGTCAGTGTCCTGTACCTGCCCCAACTTCTCGGAATGGCCGTGGGTTTGACCGAGGAGCAGGTTCAGTTGGATCTCAATCTGGCCGTTTTGCCGGCACTCAAGGCCAAACTGGCCGACTGCCGCACATTGAACCGTGGAAAAACGAATTCAGGTGAAATGGCAGATATGAGATGAAGGTCAGCTGAAAGGCAGGGATGGCGTCTATTTTTAGTTGAAACCGAGACCGAATTCCGTACTCACCTCTCAGCGTCACTGGGTGATGGAAGGAAAACCGTATGCCGTTTCCGGTCATCCGACTGCGCAACAGCATCGTATTCAAGATGGTCCTCACGGTGGGCCTGGTCCTGCTGTTGTCGATCTCCTCATGGGCCTACTTCAATATCCGCTACCAGCAAAACCGCATGATCGAAAATATCCTGGGCGGCACCGACCGCCTGACCAATACGATCCGCCTGGGCACGCAGTACGCCATGATGCTCAATTCGCGCGACGACATCACCCAGATCATCACCAANNACGACATCACCCAGATCATCGCCAATATCGGCAGGCAGCGGGGCATCGAGAATATCCGCATCTACAACAAGCAAGGGCAGATCAAATTCTCCAACAGCGAGGAGGAGGTGGACCGGGTCACCAATATCGAGGCCGAGGCCTGCTACATCTGCCACCGCACGGACCCTCCCCTGGAAACGTTGGAACTGGAGCGGCGCGTACGCTTCTTCCGCAGCCCGCAGGGCTATCGGCTGCTGGGGATCATCACGCCCATCGGCAATGACCCGGGCTGCAGCACCGGCAGCTGCCATTTCCATCCCGAAGGCAAAAAGATCCTGGGGGCACTCGATGTGGTGGTCTCGCTCAGGTCCACCGATCAGGAGATTCTGGCGGCCGAACGCAACTTGGTGGCCTTTACCGGTTTCGTCTTCCTGATCACCTCCTCGGTGATCCTCCTCTTCCTGATGCGCTTCGTCAACCGGCCGATCCGCAAACTGATCGGCGGCACGCGCCTGATCGCGCGCGGCGATTATGCCACCAAGGTGGATCTGGAGCGCAAGGACGAGATGGGCCATCTGGCCTGGGCCATCAACCAGATGGCCGGCGACATCAGCAAACACCAGGCCGAGCTGAACAAACAGCGCGATGAATACCAGAACCTGTTCGAGAGCGTTCCGTGCCTGATCACGGTCCAGGACCGCGATTACCGCCTGCTGCGCTACAATCACGAATTCGCCCAGCGTTTCGCGCCGCTGCCCGGCGATTTTTGCTATCATGCCTACAAGGGGCGTGAACGGCGCTGCGAGCCGTGCCCCGTGGAGAAAACCTTTGCCGACGGCCGTTCGTATTACGCCGAGGAGACCGGCGTCAACAAGGACGGCACGCAATCCTACTGGATCGTGCGCACCTCGCCCATTATGGATGAAAACGGCCAGATCGTGGCGGCCATGGAGATTTCGCACGACCTGACCGAGCGGCGGCAGCTCGAAATGGAACTGGAAAAATCGGAGAAGAAATACCATGCCATCTTCAGCAATATCCCCAATCCGGTATTCGTCCTCAACCTCGAAAATTTGAGCATCCTGGACTGCAACAAAAGTGCGAGCGATGTATACGGCTATGCGCCCGCCGAACTGATCAACCACAGCTTTATGAACTTTTTTATCCCCCGGGAGCGCGAGCAGTACCGCAAAAAAATCGCCGCGACCAGAGAGTTGAACCAGGTGCGCCACCTGCATCGAAGCGGCCGGCTGCTCTTCGTCAACATCCGTGTCTCGCCCTCCGAGTACTCGGGCCGCAAAGTGCTGCTGATCACCACCAGCGACATTACCAAACGCCTGGAAACCGAACAGCAGCTCATCCAGGCCAGCAAAATGGCCACCCTGGGCGAGATGGCCACCGGCGTNNGCCCACGAACTGAACCAGCCGCTGTCGGTGATCAAGACCACCTCCAGTTTCTTCATGCGCAAATTCGAACGCCAGGAGCCCATCGATCCGGTGATCCAGCAGAAAATGATCGCCAAGGTGGACAGCAATGTCGACCGCGCCACCCGGATCATCGATCACATGCGCCAGTTCGCACGCAAGTCCGAAATGGAACTGCAGCGGGTGCAGCTCAACGATGTGCTGCACAGCGCCTTCGAGATCTTCAGCCAGCAGCTGAAAGTGCGCGGAATCGCCGTGCAGTGGGATCTGGCCGCGGACCTGCCGCCGATTCAGGGAGAACCGCAACGGCTGGAACAGGTCTTCATCAATCTGCTGATCAACGCCCGGGACGCAATCGAGGAAAGATGGCGCCGCGAGGGCCACGCTGATGAACCCGATACGATCACGCTGCAAACCGTCCTCGACAACAACGAAGTAATCTGCCGCATTCGCGACAGCGGCATCGGGATTCCAGTCGATCTGCGCGAAAAAATCTTCGAACCCTTCTTCACCACCNNCAAGGAGGTCGGCAAGGGCACCGGATTGGGTCTTTCCATCAGCTATGGCATCGTCAAGGAATGCCGCGGCAGCATTCACATCGAGACCGATGGGGGTGCGGGCGCCTGCTTTGTGCTGACGTTTCCGGCAGGCGGAAACGATCCTGGCAGCCCGACGGAAGGCGTGGCACCCGATTTCGCAGGAGACAGGGGTCATGGAAACAACACCTGAAAAAGACAAAGTACTGCTGGTGGATGATGAGCAGGATATCCGCGATGTGCTGCAGATCGCGCTGTGGGACGCGGGCTACGACGTGATCACCGCCGAAGAAGGTCGCCAGGCCCTCGAGATGTTTCGCAACCAGGCTCCGCAGATCGTCATCACCGATATCAAGATG
>DDYQ01000189.1:9924-11246 GCA_002348005.1 Desulfobacteraceae bacterium UBA2230
CACCGATTTCATCACCAAGCCGATCAATGTCGATGCCCTGGAAATAGCCCTGCGACGCGCGCACGAAAGAATTCTGATGCGTCAGAAGCTGAATGAATATACCACGAGCCTGGAGGCCCTGGTACGCGAAAAGATGCAGCTGCAGGACCACCTCTCTTCACTGGGCCTGATGATCGGCTCCATTGCGCACGGTATCAAAGGCCTGCTCACCGGGCTCGACGGCGGCATGTATCTGTTGCAGAGCGGGCTGGCGCGCAAAGAAGAAGAAAAGATCCGCGACGGCTGGGAAACGGTCCAGATCGTGGTCGAGCGCATCCGCAAAATGGTCATGGACATTCTGTTCTATGCCAAAAAGCGGGACCTGCAATGGGAAAAGATCGATGTGGCCGAATTCGCCCGTGAGATCGCGCGGATGGTGACCGCCAAGGTCGAGGGCCTGCCCATCGAATGTGAATGCCGGATCGCCGAAGAACTGGGTGATTGCTTCATCGATCCCGGCTATGTCCATGCGGCCCTGATGAACCTGGTGGAGAATGCGATCGATGCCTGTCAGCGCGACACGGAGTGCCGTCCGCATCAAATTGTCTTCACAGCCAGACCGGACCATGAGAGGATCCTCTTTCAAATCGAAGACACGGGCATCGGCATGGACCCGGAAACCCAGTCCAAGCTGTTTACGCTCTTCTTCTCATCCAAGGGGCGCAAGGGAACGGGTCTGGGGCTTTTCATCGCCAACAAGATTGTCGAGCAGCACGGCGGCACCATCTCGGTATCCTCGGTGTCGGGCCGCGGCAGCCGCTTCACGATCAGCCTGCCCCGGCAGAGCGCCCGCGCGGCGGATCAACCGTCCGCATAAAACAATATATAGCTGCGTTCGCTGCGGGGTTATTTTGCACAGCGCAACCGAGGTTTGCCGGAACGCACCGTCTTCGGCGGTCCGGCCGGCACCAGGGCGAATGCCGGCATGGGCCGGTCGCGTTCGGTCAGGCGCTCTTCCTGTTCGGCGAGAAGCTGCTGAACGGCGGACAGGTAGGCCGGCGCCTGGGAGAGATAGAACGCCAGGGGCTTCGAGAAGCCGGTTCCCAGAACGCCCTCGATGAAAAGTATGCTCACCGGCCGTTGCTGCTGCAGGACAGCCTGCGATTGCAGGATTATGCGGCCCTCATCGGGGCTCATCTCTTTGAGCAGGTCGCGCATGGCATCACGCGCGCGCGGCTGACACATCCAAAAGTAGAGCAGATCGAGGGCATGGACATACATGCGCTTGGCCAGATCGAGCGCGTCGGCCGGGATCGAAGGCGGAAAATTTTCGGGTGTATGCA
>DDYQ01000111.1 GCA_002348005.1 Desulfobacteraceae bacterium UBA2230
TTGCCAGTTATGATAGAATCATTGGGCGGCGATGGCGGACGTGCGGCCTCCTGGACCTCAGCCGGCGGGTGGTTCGGGGGGCATTGATCTGGCTAAATGACGGCGCCACTGTTCGAGACGCTGTTTGATTTGCTTTTCATAACCCCGCTCCTGGGGGAAATAAAAATAACTGCCCTGCAGTTTTTCCGGCAAATAGTGCTGGGGAACGAATGCATCCCGATAATCGTGGGCATACTTGTAATCACGCCCGTACCCCCCATCCCTCATCAGCTGCGTCGGTGCATTGCGAATATGCAGCGGTACCGGCAAGGCGCCTGTTTTGCTTATCGCTTCCCGGATCCGGCCGTAGGCCTTATAGATTGAATTGCTCTTGGGGGCGGTGGCAAGATAGATCGCGGCCTGCGCCAGCGCGAGTTCGCCTTCGGGAGGACCTAGAAAACGATACGCCTCCATGGCCGAGAGGCTGATCCCCAGGGCATATGGGTCGGCATTGCCGATATCCTCGGTGGCGAATCGTACCATCCGGCGGGCCACATACATGGGATCCTCACCCGACGCCAGCATGCGGGCCAGCCAATAGACCGCCGCATCAGGGTCGCTGCCGCGCATACTTTTGTGCAACGCCGAAATCAGGTTGTAATGTTCCTCGCCGGATTTGTCGTATCGCAGGGCCTTCTGCTGAAGGGCCTGCTCGATGTCGCGCATACCGATGGTCGGCTGCATTCCTTGCCCGCTGGGGCGGGCGAGCGATAGAAAGGCCGCCATCTCGAGGTTGTTCAATACCATGCGGGCATCGCCGTCCGACACCTGGATCAAGTGATTGAGCGCATCTTCCGCAAGCTGCAGGCGAAAACGCCCCAGACCGCTATGTTCATCGCCGAGCGCACGCCGCACGATGGTTTGCAGATCCGTCTCACCGAGCGGCTTGAGCGTCAACACCCTGCAGCGCGAAAGCAGCGGGGCGATGATCTCGAAGGAGGGATTTTCGGTGGTGGCTCNNTTGAAGCGGTGGATTTCATCGACAAAGAGAATGGTTCGGCGGTGGTGTGTATTGAGTTGCGTCCGGGCCGCTTCGATCACGGCCCGAATATCCTTAACGCCCGACAGGACTGCTGAAAAATGCACGAAATGCGACTGGGTGACACCGGCCACGATGCGCGCCAGGGTTGTCTTGCCGCTGCCGGGCGGCCCCCATAAAATCATCGAAAAGAGCTGATCGTGGCGGATCGCTTCGTAAAGCAACGTCCCCGGCCCCACAATCTCCGCCTGGCCGATGAAATCATCGAGTTTGCGCGGACGCATCCTTTCGGCGAGAGGGCGTGTCGCGGCCGTGCTATCATCGGCCAGCTGATCGAACATATCCATAGATCAATCCCAATGCGTTATGGGCCGAAGAACAATCGTCCGCCTGCCCCCCGCCTTTACTTTATCCCCAATCAAGCTTAAAATGGGCCCCGTCCGAAGTCCATGCGGCGATTATCCTTGCCAATCGCCACCGAGTGAGACACGTTACGCGCACCCTTCGGACGTAGTATATGCACTGAACAGCGTTCCGACACATCAACGCCCAATCGCACTGCAGGAGGCCATATGCCCAAAGCGCTCAAATGGATTCTCGGCATCATCGCCGGCGTGATCGTTCTGCTCGCTCTGGCCGTTATGATTGCACCCCTGGTCATCAATCTGGACAAATACAAGCCGCAGATCGAAAACCAGGCAACCAAAGCCCTGGGCCGAACGGTTCGGTTGGGCGGTAAACTCGAACCTTCGATCTTCCCCTGGGTGGGCATCGGGATCTCGGATGTGCGCGTCGGGAACCCAGCCGACTTTGAAGGCCAGGACTTTGTCTCCGTAAACAGTTTCGAGGTGCGCGTCAAGTTGTTGCCGTTGCTGTCGCGCGAGGTCGAGGTGCAACGCCTGGTGGTGAAGTCGCCGGAAATCGTGTTGGAAAAGAAAAAAAACGGCAGGACCAACTGGGAGGGTTTGGGTTCCGGCCAAAAGCCCGCCTCCAAGCCCGAAACCAGGCCTGAACCTTCGGACCAAGGCGGGCTGCCCATCAAGACGCTGCAGGTCGCCGAATTCGCAATCAGTGACGGTCGGGTGACCTATATCGACCATGCCGCCGGAACCCGTCAGGAAATCCGGAATTTCAATCTGTCGGTAGACCATTTCACTCTGGACAAACCCTTCGATATCCGAATGAATGCCGTAGCCGACGGCAAACCCCTGTCCGTGAACGGCTCCGTCGGTCCGTTGGGCGCCGAACCCGGCAAAAGCGTCTTGCCCCTCGACCTGCAGTTGACCCTTCTGCAAGTAATCGATGCAAAGCTGAAGGGGCGAATCGACCCATCGGGCAGTGCTCCCAAGATGGACCTGAACCTTTCGGTTCAACCGTTTTCGCCGCGTCGGCTGCTCGAGCAACTCCAGCAGCCGCTGCCCTTCACGCCCGCGGACGACGCGATTCTTCAAAAAATGGCCGTCTCCATGAAGATCGACGGAACACCGGAGAAGGTCACGCTCTCCGATGGGGTTTTGCTGCTCGACGATTCGCGCATGACCTTCAGGGCCCAGGCTCAGGATTTCGCCAAACCCGATCTGACCTTGACCGCCGACCTGGATGCCATCGACGTGGACCGATACCTTCCTCCTGCGGCGGCGCCCCCGTCGGATAGCGCCAAAACGCCCCCACCGCCGACTGAGCCGGCCGCTGCGCCGGATTTCGCGCCTCTGCGCACGCTGCTCCTGGACGCCGACATCAAAGTGGGCAAGCTGAAGGTCAAAAACGCCCGCCTGCAAAACGTCGCCGTCAAAGCGACCGCCAAAAACGGAATCATCCGGATCGATCCGCAGACCGAACTTTATAATGGACGTATGGCGGGCACCAGCGTGCTCAACGTGCAGCAGGCTCAACCGCGCAGCACTGCCAGCCTGAAACTCAGCGGCGTTCAGGCCGGGCAGTTGGTCAAAGACCTGCTCGAAAAGGATATTATCGCCGGCACGCTTTCATCAGATCTCAATCTGCAGTTCTCCGGCATCGAGTCCCAGACGATCCGCCGCACGTTGAACGGACAAGGCCTGCTTTCATTCACGGATGGAGCCCTTGTGGGCATTGACCTGGCGAATATGGTGCGCAACGTCCAGACGGCTTTCGGCCTGACCGCCAAACCGACCGAAAAACCACGCACCGACTTCAGCGAAATGCTGCTTCCTTTTGCGGTGAATGACGGTCTGACCCGGATCAGTGACGCCCAGCTCAATTCTCCACTGCTGCGCGTCACGACCAATGGCACGGTCAATCTGGTTCAGGAGACACTCGATCTTCGCGTTTCACCAAAATTCGTGGCCACCCTGGTGGGTCAGGCCGATACGCAGCAACAGCGTTCCGGGGTCATGGTGCCGGTGCTGATCCAGGGCCTTTTGAATGATCCCAAATTCCGCCCCGATCTGAAAGCGATGCTGAGCCAGGAATTGCCTGGAAATCTGGAGGAGAAAAAACAAGAGGCCCAAAAGGAAATCGAAAAGAAAAAAGAGGAGCTTCGGGAAAGCGTTCAGAAAAAAGCACAGGATTTATTCAAGGGGTTGCCCTTCGGCAATCCGCAGCCATAATTCAACCGTCGGCCGCGCCCCGGCCGCTCACTTCCTGCGGCCAGGGGGCCATCCTGCGTAACTTCCGCCCTTCAAATTGGGGGGCAAGGAAACTCCGATGAAACGAATCCGTTCCGTCAGCATCATACTCTTTTTACTAATCGTTGCGGCCGTCGCCGGCTGTGCGACCCTGGGCAAACGACTGGAACCGCCGCAGGTGAACCTGGCCGGCCTTCGCCTGGTTGATGTCAGTGCCTTCGAAATGGTGTTCGAGGTTGATTTGCGGGTCTTCAACCGCAATACGCAACCTCTTGTGATTCAAGGGATCGACTGTGGCTTGGATTTGAACGGCCGGCACTTGGCCCAGGGCGTGGCCGACCCGCGCAAAGAGATTCCGGCCTACGGCAGCGATACGGTGACCGTGCAGGTTTATTCCTCATTGCTGGATATGGTGGGCTTGGCCGGCAAACTGATTGCAGCGGCCCGCGACCAGGCGCCCGCTGAAATATGGACCTACGCGGTGCAGGGCAGCTTGAGGATGGGCTCCGGGCTGCTGGACAAGATCCCCTTCGACGCCAGGGGTGAAATCGACCTGAAAGAGTTGGCCGGCACGCTGCAGTAAGTCCGCTTGCCCTCCGGGACGACCGACATTACGGATTACTCTCGACGGGATGACACAAACGGTTTGATGCGCTCGGCGGTCTGGGGGTGCGTGGCGATGTAACTTAAGATCTTGTCCCCCGAGTGTTTTCTCCTGTTGTGATCGAGCGTTTCAATTCGCGTTAAAATGTCAGCAAAATGATGGGGGGCGATATGGTGCTGCATCAGGTAGTTCAGTGCGTACCGATCGGCATCATGCTCAAACCGGCGCGAATAGGCGGACTCAGTCAACAACACGGGAAGCCCCATGAACAGTTCCGATACTCCGGAAGCGTCACCGGTCAACGCCATAATCGCAAACGACAACAGAGAATTTTGAATAACCCGCCGCATGGCGTGCCGTTCGACAACATGCCCGATCTCGTGGACGAATATCGCCAATAGCTCGTCGTCATGTTCTGAAATCTTCACCAGCTCATCCGTGAAAACGATCGCGCCGGCAGGCAAGGCGAATGCATTGGGACCGGCGCCTCCCCCTCGTCGAAATTCCAGCGTCAACCTGAGTTCCGAATGGGCATGCATCACCGGTGCGAAGTGATTCTGAATACGGCTTCTGGTTTCCTCGTCCAGTTCGGAAGGTTTAAATACCACTTTGTCGAGAATCTGGAGCGTTTGTGACTCGGCGACCGTATAGACCGAGTGGGGCAGTATGGGCGCTATTGCTTTGGCGGATTGGGGAATGCCGTATATTACCGCGATGGCACCCAAAACAAGTGCAAGCAAAATGGCGGTCGAAATGTAGCGTTTTCTGGTTTCCAGAGCGTGAACCAGCAGGGTCCAGCGGCCTTTCTGAGTTTGCAGGAGGATTAAATCGACCGCCGCGTTGTCGCTGGTCTCGAAAGTACCCCCTATCGCAAAACTGATAAAGCGCGGGGTGTCGGCCAGGCGATCGGAGATGGTGGCCTGTATTCTATCTTGCCTCAATAGAAGTGTCTCGTCTTCCACCTTCTTCAAACACATCGACCCGTTGCCGAAGACCTGAAGAACAGCCGCCGCACTCCTGGAGGTTTTGCCATCGTACCATTTGCCGCTTACATTGATCATATTCCTGCTGCTGTCAGAAGCCGAAATCAAAATCCATAAAATCAGAAATTTCTCCCCCCACCGCACTCACTTGCTTTTGTTGAACAGCGGTGAAGCCTTCCAGGTCGCCCGGGGCGTAAAGTGCCAGGTGATCGATCTTGTATCGATACGCCCGAACCTGGGCGATGGGGTGAAACAAACCGATGGTTAGAATGATCCCCAGGGTGTTCGTGAATGTGATCAGAGCATACTCTTTCAGCGCCATTTTGGACTCAAACCGAGGTTCGAACAGGGTAGTTGAATTGTACAGGAGATTCGTCGATTTCACAGTAAAAAAAGCAAACACGTAAAGATAAATCAGTGCTATGGCGAAAGGCAAAAGAGGAGAGGCGATGAAGAATACCAAAGCGACGGTTACAGCGCCCAGCGCTAAATGCAAAATAAAAACTAAAAACAGCTGATAGTAGTTCTTTGCGCCGGCATTGAACGTAAAGCGCATTCCACCATAGGCCATATTTTGTACCAGAAACTTCTGCTGACGGTAAAAGGCGTAGGGAGCCAATATGCCCAGGGTGAAAGGGACCAGAAGCGGCCAAAGCGTAAATACCTTCAGTGCCTCTTTATAGGTTCCTGTGAACCGAAAACGAATATTTCTCAAAACGCTGTTATGGGCATTGAAAGCCAGCGAACGAATCACCATCCAGGGCAGCGCGATAAACAGCACGGGTGTCAGGAGAAGATTCACGACGGGGAAAAAGTTGGATGTTACGGAGAAAGCAAGGAAAAACACGAAAGCAACGATCCTGCCCTTCAGGATGAGCATCGGATTGGCCACATACTGAAATGAAGATCCCTCTATCAGGGTATTCCCGTAAAAGTAGCGTTTGCGACGTACTTTGGCCCAAGCCGAGTAAATTCCCAAGGTGAGAATGGCCAGAATGACATTGACGACCCAAATCTTGAAATACTCGCCTCCGCTGCCAGTGAAATGGAACTGTTTTTTCACCGGCGCCGGGGGCATGAACGGCGGCTGCTGTATTTCTGCGGGAGGCGGCTCCATTTCAGCGATGCAAGCCTGAGGGCCTGTGGGGCAAGACCCAGCGGAGTCCATGGTGTTTCCTTGAGGCGATGCCTCATCTGGGGGTGCGGCCTGGTGCTGCGCCGATCGATTATCCGATCTGCGGTGTACCACATCCGCCAGCGAACGCCATTCGTTCATGGCAGTGCTGCGCACCGGTGTGCGGGCATTGATCTTTTTGGCCTGTATCAGATGCTGCAGTTCTTCCTTGCTCACCGGACCGATCTCTTGAGCACCCTCCTTGTAATACCATCCCATGACGCCTCCGACTGGAAGTGATTTAAATACGCCCGACGATCCGAACCGTGGCATGCAGAGGCAAGCACAGGATTCGGAGCCTTAGCCAAAAAGCCGGGTTACTCACAGGCAAATTTGAGGCCAACTTACCGGATGATACGCAATGTGAAGCATCGAAAGCTCAGCTTTTCTTCCCGGGGCTCAGCTTGCCGCTGCGCTGGCGGAAAAACAACCGCAGCGGCACCTGATCGAGTCCGGTAGCGGCACGGATCTGGTTCAGCAGATAGCGTTGATAGGAAAAATGGACCGCATCAGGATAATTGACAAAGCTTACAAAGGTCGGGGGCTGGGTAGAAATCTGGGTGGAATAGTAGAATTTCAGACGTCGCCCCTTGTGCAGCGGAGGTTCGGCGCGCGTGGTGGCTTCGTACACGATGCGGTTCAGCTTTCCGGTGGTAATGCGGCTGGCATATTGATCGTAAACCGTGTTGATCAATGCGAACAGACGCTTGACCCGCAATCCGGATAGCGCTGAGACGCTCAGGACAGGAGCAAACGCCAGATATTTGGCGGTTTCATGCAAATGGCGCTCGAAACGGCGCGGATGGGCGTCTTTTGGCTGGAGCAAATCCCATTTATTGAGCACCCAGATACTGCCACAACCACGCTCATGGGCATATCCCGCAACCTTGATATCCTGCTCGGTAAGTCCCTCGGTGGCGTCCAGGACGATCAAGGCCACATCGCAGCGTTCCAGACTTTTCAAAGCCTTCAGAATGGAGAGCTTTTCCAGCTTAAGATCGACTTTGGACTTGCGCCGGATACCGGCGGTATCGATCAGCCGATAGGCGCGGCCGCCATATTCGCAAAGCGTATCCACCGCGTCCCGGGTAGTCCCCGGCGTTTCACTGACCACCAGGCGCTCCTGGCCGGTCAGGCGGTTGATCAAGGACGATTTGCCCACATTGGGTCGGCCGATCATGGCCACCGAGATGCGTTGGGGATCCCGCGCGTCAGCACTCTCGGGCAGCACGGCGGTCAACTGATCCAGAAAGTCAGGCACGCCGTAACCATGCTCGGCCGATAGGGTCGCCAGGCGATCCAGCCCCAGGGCATAGAAATCGGTGACCCGGTCCTCCTGATGGGTGCCGTCGACCTTGTTGATTACATGAAAGACGGGCTGGCGGCAGGGCCGCAGATAATCGATCAGGTCGCGATCGAAAGGCGACAGGCCATTCTTTCCGTCCAGCACCAGGATCACGGCATCGGCCTCTTCTATCGCCTGCTGAACCTGCTGGCGGATATGGACGGCAAATTTATCGTCATCCCCGGAAATAAATCCGCCGGTATCCACCAGCATGAAAGCCTTGTCGTTCCACACGGCGGCGCCGTAATGCCGGTCGCGGGTTACGCCCGGCAGGTCGTCCACAAGGGCGTCCCGGCTTCTGGTAATGCGATTAAACAAGGTCGACTTGCCCACATTGGGGCGTCCGACAATGGCCACGATCGGTTTCATAGTCCCGTCCAGTCGGCAATCAGCCGATTAAAGTCCACAGCGATCCCCCGTTTACGGAATGACTTGCCAAAAGTCAAACCATAATAGGGATTTGCGGTCAATGGTCAGCAGGGGCGTCTTCTCGGAACGGTCTCGCGCACTTGCTTTTTCGGGTCTGATGGCGCATAGATCAGGCGTCGATCGAATCTTCAACTGCAAATCACACGGAGGTCAGCATGCCCGAACTCGCCTATCTTAATGGCAAAATCATGCCTGTCGAAGCGGCCCTGGTGCCAATCGAGGATCGCGGCTACCAGTTTGGCGATGCCGTTTACGAATTCATTGCCAGTCACAACGGATGTCTCTTTGCCCTGGAACCGCATCTGGATCGTCTTGAGAATTCCCTGAAGGGGCTGAACTATCCCCACGTGGACCGAAACCTGGTGCGCGAGGCCATTGTCCAGACCTTCAATCAGGCCGGTCTGCCGCGGGCCGGCGTTTATCTGCAGATTTCGCGGGGCGTGGCGCCGCGCAATCATGCCTATGGCGGCAATCTGACCCCTCAGATCGTTATCACAGTCCGCGAGATCCCGTCAGGACCCGAAAAACTGCGAAAAACCGGGGCCCGCATGATCACGATCACCGATATCCGCTGGGGACGCTGCGATCTCAAAACCGTTCAACTGCTGCCCAACGCGATGGCCAAGCAGCAGGCCCTGGACAGTGGTGCGGACGATGCCATTTTCGTCAGTCGGGAAGGCATTGTACGCGAGGGAACAACCTTCAACGTGTTCATCCTGAGAAACGGATGCCTGCTGACGCATCCCAAAAGTCCCCGTATTCTTCCGGGCATTACCCGTGACGAAGTCATCGCCATCTGCCGCGCCGAGGGCATCGCCGTACACGAGGTCTTTTTTGACAAAGAATGCCTCATGGCGGCACAGGAGGTATTTTCAACCGGCACCGTAACCGAAGTCATGCCCATCATCCAAGTGGACGGCCGCCCAATCGGCAACGGCCAGCCCGGTCCAGTGGCAGGCAAACTCTTCGATCTGCTGCGCAGGCGGGCCGAAGCGTAGACCCTGATACGCANNTGGCACCGACACCCGAAACCCCGGGGCTTTGAAAGAGGCCGCCGGGGTTTGTTGTCTAACGCCACCCCTCGGGTCCTGTTTCGCGGGAAGGTCGATACAATGAATGAACGAAATGCTACCGGCTTGACGCCGGTTTTTTTCTGCCGTACAGTGATGTTGCTAATTCGGTAGCAACATGGTGTCAGTGGTGAGAATGCTGCACCAGTCGGACATGAGGTGATGGATGACCGATTACGACCGCCTTAAAAGTCTGGGCTTTTCGCAATACGAAATCACCTGCTACCTGTCGCTGGCGGCACACCACCCGATCAACGGCTCGCAGCTCAGCCGGATCTCCGGCATAGCGCGTTCCCGGGTCTACGATGTGTTGCGTAACCTGGCGCGCAAGGGGTTTGTGCTGGAAGTGGGCGACGGAAACTATGTGCCCCTTCCGCCCGAGGAGCTTTACAAGCGGCTGCGCTTGCAGTTCGACCAAACCCTGGAGGCCTTCAAGCAGCAACTGGAGGGCAGTTCGCTTCATGCCACTTATGAATATATCTGGGTGCTGCGCGGCTATCATAACGTCATCGCCAGGGCCCGGGAGATGATCGCCGCCGCACGCCATGAACTGTATGTACGGCTTTTCCCTGAATCCGGGCAATTGCTGGCGCCTGACCTCGAGGCGGCCCAGGAAAATGGCGTGAGTATCCGTTATATTTCCATGGGGCCGATACCTGCCCCGTTCGAGATCCAGGTGATGCACCCGGACAGCTCTGCACTGTTGACGACCATCGGCGGACGCTCCTTCGACATCATCGCCGACAAATCCGAGGCGTTGGTGGGTATTTTCGAAATCGGCCAGGAAGATACCTCGCCGATCAACTGGACGCGCAATCGCTGGTTCGTAATCGCCAACCGCGACAGCCTGCGCCACGATTTCTATCATTATTTTCTGGAGAAGATCCATGACCGCCGCGAACCCCTGACTGAATATGAGGAGCGGGTTTACACCCTGATCAAAGGGGATAATTGATCCAGCCGCAGGAGGTGCACCATGCTGCAAACCACAATCCAGACAACCGATCTGGGATTTTCGAAAAGTTCCGACAGCACGATTCTCCACCTGGAGGATACGCACGGGGCCCATCATTACGAACGCCTGCCCGTAGTGATCCGCCAGGCCAAAGGGTGCTGGTTGACCGATATCAACGGCAACAAATTTCTCGATTGTCTGGCGGCGTATTCGGCCGCCAATCCGGGCCATAATCATCCGATAATCGTTCAAGCGCTGGTCAATGCCCTCAACGGAGCTTACGGATCGGTCATCTCGAATGTCGTCTACACCGACCCGCTCGGACTGTTTTTGCGCCGTGCAGCCCAGTTTGTGCCTCAGCTGGGACCGCGTTTCGGCGCCGCCGGCAACAAAGTGCTGCCCAAAAACGGCGGCGTGGAGTCGGTGGAGACCGCCATCAAAACCGCCCGCTTCTACGGCTGGAAGGTCAAGGGCATCCCGGATGGAAAACAGGAGATCATCGTTTTTGACCAGAACTTTCACGGCCGCATGATCACGGTAGTCTCGTTCTCCAGTAAAGCGCGCTACCGTGAGGGATTCGGTCCCTTGACACCCGGCTTCGTCTCTGTGCCGTTTGGCAATCTTGCGGCCGTCGAAGGGGCGATCACGCCCAACACCTGCGGTATACTGGTTGAACCGATGCAGGGCGAGGGCGGCATGAACGTGCCGCCACGAGGCTTCCTGAAGGGGCTGCGGGAGATCGCCGACCGCCATGACCTGATGCTGCTCTTCGACGAAATTCAGGTCGGCCTGGGACGCACCGGCAAACGGTTCTGTTTCGAACACGAAGAGGTGGTGCCGGACGGTCTGATTCTGGGCAAGGCCCTTTCCGGCGGACTGGTGCCGCTATCGATTTTCGTCACCAATACGCAGATCATGGACTTGGTTTTTCAGCGGGGTTCGGACGGGTCGACCTATGGGGGGTATCCTCTGGCCTGCGTGGCCGGCATGGCCGCGCTGGATGTCTTCGAAGCCGAAAAGCTTGACGAACGCGCCGCCCGTCAGGGTGCCCGGTTAATGTCCCGCCTGCAGGATCTGGCCTCCCGTTCCCGGCACATCAAGGAGGTGCGCGGCCGGGGGCTCTTCATCGGCATCGAAGTCCAGCAGGGCGGGGCCATGCAGTTCTGCCGCGAACTATTGCGGCTGGGCGTGCTGGCCAACGACAGCCATGGCCATACGATCCGCATCTCGCCGCCCCTGATCATCGACGAGGTTGAGCTTGATTTCATGTGCGAACGGCTTGAAAACGTTCTGGCGTGAGGCGCAGTTCCGGGCCTTCCGCTGCGCACATCTCTACCCAAACCACAGCAAAGGGCGCTGCCGCATCACAAAACGGTGCAGGCGGCCGAATTCAGCGCGCAACTGCTTCAGCTGAGCCCGGACCGGCCGCACATCTCCGCAAAACGTGGCGATGCACATTTCCGGTTTAATCGTCGGCTTGAAGAGACAGGGTCCGTGTCCATTTCTGAGAAAGACGCAATCGGCTGAGAAAAGATTCTGTTGCCGGGACATCATCATCACCGGGCCCCGCACTTCCGGGTCGGCGGTCAAAATATAGACAATGTCCAGAAGGCTGATAATATCGTCGATTTGAATGTTCCGGCAGCACATGCCCTCGCAGCGGCCCAGGCACTCGTCGAAGAGGCTGCGCGCATGGTGGACCAGGTTGATCTGAGCAGCCTGAATGCCGTCGCACAGCACCGCCAGGCGTCCCTGCTGCGCGCCTCCAAAGCTGTCCACGATTCTCACAGCCCGGGCCACAGTGGCTTCGAGGCTCATAACAAAACCTTCTTCAAGTTCCCGCGCCGGAAGACACGAGTTGACGGGCGTGTCCCTTTACAGCGCGCTGCCGGAATCCTTCATTTCAGGCCAGGCCTACGAAATCGAAATTCATTTTGGCTTGAAACTTCTCGATACGCTTGAAAATTTCCTTGAGCATGGTCTGTTCGATGCGCGTCAGCCGCTTGGGATTGATAAAATTGTCCGGGACGCTCTTATGATCGATGGCGGCGGTCACCTGGCGCACCAGACGCAGCTGCATCAAGAAACTGTAGGCCTTTTCCAGTTCCTCATACTCTCCCAGGGTCAGCGCTTTCTTCAGGTATAGATGCTGCAAGCGATCCAGGGTGTTGGTTGCCTCGACGCCGTTTTTGAGGGCGTAAATGCGGGCGAAATCCACGATGGGCAGCATGGCGCTTTTGATGTCAAAGGCATCGCGATGGTCGCCCTTGCCTTCGACCACAAAGTTTCCGAAGAAGCCCAGCGGCGGTTTGAAATGCAGTGCATTCTCCGTCATGTATCGCAAAAAGCCCGACCAGTTCCCGATGGTACCGAACAGAACGTGTCGCAGATCATCGATCAGCCGCGAGTCTCCATAGCCTCCGCGAAAATCGAAGAAGATGCTGGCCTGCAGGAGATCTTCCGGTTCGGCGGCATTGACCCAGCTGATGAAATAATTCTTCCAGATCCGCAGGGGCTGACACCACTTGGGGTTGCGCGCCATAACTTCCCCTCGGCAGAACGCATACCCAGCCCTGTCCAGCATGGTGCAGGCCCGCTCTCCCAGATCCAGGAAATAGGCTTGCATGCCGGCCATCTCTTCTTCGGGAACGTCATCGAAGATAATGGCGTTGTCCTGGTCGGTTCTGAGGGTTTGTTCGCCGCGCCCTTCACTGCCCATGATCATAAAGACAAAGGGGGCCGGCGGCGGCGGGATGTCGCGCAGGACGAATTCCATAATCTTTTTCAAGATGGCATCCGAAACAGTCGTGATCAAACGGTTGATGGCCCTGGCTTTTGCGCCGCCGCTGATCAGACCTTTTACCAGGCCGGGCAGACGCTGATGCTGATGAACGACCTCTTCGAGCGACTCGGCGCGCAGAATCTGGCGCAGGATGAACAGCGGCGACTGACCCTGGGCGGAGAGGAGTTCGCGGTTGGTCAGCATACCGATGATGCGGTTGTCCTCGCCGGTGACCGGCAGATGTTTGATGTCATACTGCATCATGGTCATCATGGCTTCCAGGATCGCATCCTGCTCACTGACCGTACGCAGCGGGGTCGACATGATTTCGGTGGCGGCGCGATCGTGATCGTAACCGCTGGCGATCACCTTGCGGGCCAGATCGCTGTCGGTGAGAATGCCGTCCGCATGGGTCGGAGAAGCCGGAATGATCAGATACGAACTGTTTTCACGGCGCATGACCTGGGCGGCCTTCTGAATCGTGATCTGCGGATCGCCGAATACCGGAGCCGTGTTGATCAGCTGCCGGACCGGCTGGTTGAATAACTGCAGTTCGTCTTCCAGAGGGGCCGCGGTGCGCGCCACAATGGATGCATAGGAACGGTCCAGCATACGTTTGCCGAACGTGTCGGTGAAAAATTCGCTGAAGGCTTCGTGTTTACTACATAATTCCAGGAAAATCTTCTTGGGCAACAGGTAAAAATAGGCATCTTCGGTCACCTCCAGGGTGCGGACCGAAATCCCGTCATTGACCAGCATCGATATGCCGCCGTAAAGATCCCCTTCGGCCAGAATGTCGTGCATCGTCTTGCGCCCGTCGCGCTCGTAGTAGCGTTCGGCCATCCCTTTTTGCAGAATGTAGAGATAACCGACCCGGGAGCGGCCTTGCACGAATAGCACCGATCCCTTGCGGTGACGCACGTAGGAAAGGGCTGCCGCGGCTTCATCCACCGCTTCTTCGGGTACGAAGGCAAAAGGGGCCACTCCCGACAGGAAGACCTTGGCCTGACCCGAAGCGATCAGAGTCGCCAGCGCCGGATCGAAAACGTGCTTGCTGAAATTTTCTAAAAAATAGTCGTAGAAGTCTTTGTAGCGGGCGCACAGCTCCATGAAGATGTTCTTGGGAATCAGATAGAAGTCGGTGGGTTTATCCACCTGCACCGTCCGGAGGGAGATTCCTCCGTTCATCAACAGGCTGATGCCGCCGAAGACCTCGCCGGTTTTGATATAGCCTCCCAAATCCCGACGCCCTTGCTTTTCAGCGTAGATCGAGATCTGGCCTTTTTTTACGATGTAAATGTGTTCAACGCGCGTTTTGCCCTGCTCGGCCAGGACAGCCCCACGCTCTTGGTGCAGGTCGGTGAATTTTTTGGACAGCAGATCGAGCTCGCGGGCAGGCAGAAAAGCAAAATGGGGCATGCGGTTGATGAATTGACGGAATTCGGTTTGCATCGCCCCCCCTTAACGCCGGTAAAGTGAAGTCAATGTCGTCCGTGCTCCCCTGAAACCGGGACGTCCATAATAATGAAGCTTAGGTAATTATAGCTGGATTTACAATAATAACCGACGGGCGGTTCAGATCAAGGTGTGCCGGGCAGGCGCACCCTGATCTGATCATTTGGTCAGTGGCGGGACACTAGAGCCTCGGCGAGCTGGTCAAATGCGCGGGTGACGGGCGCCTCGGGATATTTCTCTTGGAAAGAGATGCCGTCGTCGCCGCAGGCGACCATGCGGGGATCGAAGGGAATGCTTCCCAGGAACGGAATCTGCATGGCTTCGGCCGTTTTTCGTCCGCCCCCCTGCCCGAACAGATCGAGGGTGGCGCTGCAATGGGGGCATACCAGCCCGCTCATGTTCTCGATCAATCCGAATACGGCCATTTTGACGGTCTTGCAGAAATTGATGGATTTGCGGACATCGGCCAGGCTGACTTCCTGGGGCGTGGTGACGATGATGGACTGTGCATCCTTGATGGTCTGGGCCACCGTAAGGGGTTCGTCGCCCGTCCCCGGAGGCGCGTCGATCAGAAGATAATCGAGTTCGCCCCAGGCCACCTGTCCCACAAACTGCTGAATGACCGCATGTTTGACCGGTCCGCGCCAGATAATGGCATCGTCTTTGGAGGGCGTCAGCGACTCGATCGAGACGGCGCTCAGATGATCATTATAGCGCATGGGAATCAACCGCTGATCCTCCGTCATTTCCAGCATGCCGCTGAAACCGAGCATTCGGGGCACATCCGGCCCATGCAGGTCGACATCGATCAGGCCTACCCTGGCCCCGCGCCGTGCCAGAGCGATCGCCAGGTTGACGCTGGTACTGGTTTTACCTACGCCACCCTTCCCGCTCATGATGATGAATTTTTGTTTGATTCGTCCGAGAGATTCCTGCACAGCGGCTTCCAGGGCGGCCTTGGGATTGGCCTTGGGTTTGGCGTCCGCCATGCTGTCGAAAATTTTAGCCATGCCTGCACTCCTATTTGAATCCATTGGGCCGCAAAGGGACCGAGGCTATTAATTTAATTCCGGTTTGTCAACAATGACACGCGCCCCGTGCGTCAGGGCTTCCGCTGGTTGGAAGGAGGGTCGGTTGCCGGAAGGTTCGGATCATGTTCTATGGGATTCTGGGCCTTAAAGAAAGCGGCGGTTGTCTTTTTCAACAGGTAATAACCCGACACGCCGAAAAGGATGACATTGATTAGGGCGATCAGGGCGGACTGTATATCGCCGGCCATAAAGAATAAAGCGCCGAAGACCCCGCAATACAAAATCACGACGCTCGCGCAAAAGAGTCCGAGCATGCGGGCCCAGTTCTTCAGCGACAGCATGAACCAACTGACGATGGCACCGCTGATCAGGAACTTAAGCCCGGAGGAGGGATCGAAGACCCAGTATACGGACACTATCAACCACACCCAGCCGATGAGCATTAAGGCCACGGCCCGTTTGGCGCTTGGCGGCATTGCGCGTAATTTGGAAAGTTCAACAGCCATTGGTTGCCGGTCCTGTCTTATTGTTTGCTTTCGCGTACGATCAGCTGCTGCCCTGGCTTGATCACGGCATCAGGCCCCATGCGGTTCATTTGCAGGAGTGACTCGACGCTCAAGTTATAGCGCTTGCTGATGCTGAACAGCGTATCCCCGACAGTTACCTCGTGGTACTGAATTCTGGATACCGGCACCGGCTTTTCAGACACGGCCGGCGCCTGGCCGGCGGTATTTTGCTTCGCGGTTTGGTTGACCTGTTTCTGCAGATTTTCCAGACTCAGGGTCATATGATCCATGCGCAGTGACATGGAGGCTTCACTGCGGTCGAACCGGTCCTTGAATTTTTCAAAGGACTGCGCCTGTTCCCAAATACGCGTCACCTTTTCATCGATCGTGTCGTATTTGTTCAAACGCTCTTCCATCTGCTGAACACGCTGCTGCAGGGCGGCGATCTGATGAAACGCCGCACCCTCGGGATTGCCGCTCAACACAACGACCAGGACCACGACCAGTACGACGAGGGCCACCGACAGAAGGATCACCAGAAGCGGGGGTTTAACGCGTTTTGGGGATTGGTGTGCATCCTTGCGGTCCGACCAGGGGGAATATTGTTCTTCATCAAAATACTCCTCCCTGGACTCTGCTTCCTTTTCCACGCTCTCTGCGGAGTCTTTCCACTTCATGCGGCTACCTCCGGTATATATGCCCGCTTCAACCGTCCGTTATGTTCAGCAGACACACAGCATTCGAATTGGATGTTTCTGAAGCCGCCCCATCCGCTTGATTTAAAACTCTCATTTCAAGCCGATTCGACCATTCCCCTTATAAAACACCGCCACCGGATCTATCAAGCAATAATGTGAATCCCACGCCCCGGAAAACATCGCCCCGTCAGCCGTCGCTTTTCCAGGGAGCGGCAAAACCATCGAAGGCGGCCCAGAATTGCTTTCGGAAAGCATCGCGCTCCTGAAGGATTTCGTGGCGCGCGCCAGCGATCAAACCGATGCTCACCTCGGGCAACTGCAGCGCCAGTCTTCGGGCGGCCGGGTTGTAAACCACACGGTCGCATCCGGAGAGAACCATTAAAACGGGCACCTTGATTCGAGCGCCGAAAGACGGGGCATTGATTTTGTCGATCGAGGCAAATGTCGCCGCCAGCCAACCGAAGGTGACGTCGGCCGAGGAGAGTCCGGGATTTCGCGCTACAAATCGCCGGGTCCGTTGAAATCGTACGGAATCGGATGTCAACCGGTTCCGCGAAAACGATGCGGCAAACGGGTTGTGCCGGTCGGCGGCCGGCACGTTCCAGCTTTCACGTCCGGCTTGAACCATGCGGCGGCTGAGCCATCGGACCCAGGCCGGGGGCAGCGGATGCGTGCGGATGTCGATCATTGGCGCTGTCAAAACAGCACAGGCGATGCCGTGGTGATCCCGATCCAGGTATCTCAAGAGAACGTGGGCGCCCATCGAGTGGGCCAACATCACAACCGGGCCTCTGCTGCGGGGATAAACCAGATTGTGGAGGATAAAATCGAGATCCATCACATACTGATCATAACTGCTGACAAAGCATTTGCGGGGATCCGCCAGCAGGCGATCGGACAGGCCCTGTCCGCGCCAGTCAAAACCATACACGTCATAGCCGCGCACCGTCAGTTCGCCGATTACTTCGCCGTATTTTTCTAAAAATTCGGTGCGGCCGCCCAGTAGCAAGACCGTGGCCGCCCGGGTCGGCCGGTATGCGGGCCAGTACCCATATCGCAGGCGCAGTCCGTCAGTAGTCCGCAGGAACAGAGGGCGCCCGCCGCCGTGGATTGATTCTGCTGTCATTTTAACGTATGCTCGCCCCCCTGGTGGCATTGATCATATTCTATTTGCGGAGAATTCATCATGACGGTTCACTCCCATCACTTCGTCGAAACCTATGAAGGATTGGTCGGATTCGGCCTCAACCGAGAAACAGATGAAAACACGGTTGCTTACTATCTCCAGAAGTTTTCGGACGATCGGTTGCTGGAAGTCATCCTGAAGCGCCTGGAAGATTCCGAACTGACGGCCATTTTCGACCTGCTGGGCAGCCTGTTGCGCAAGCACCTTGACGAAACGGAATATCATGCTTTGTTTTTAAAAGAAAATCATCCTTGAAGGAATCCGTATGCTGACTGAAACCCATCTGCATCGCTATGCCGAAGTCCTCTTGTGGGGCCTGCGGACCGCACGTCGCGGAAAATTCAAAAAGGGCGATATTGTAATGGTCCGCCATCATATGGCGGCGACCCGTTTGGCCGAACTCCTGCAGGCGCGTCTTCTGGAGCTTGGGCTGCAACCGGTGATCCAGCTGATTCCCACGCACCGGATGGAGAAAAATCTTTTCGACCTGGGCAAGAACCACCAGCTTGGTTTCTGGCCTCCGGGCGAAGATGTCCTATACCATCACCTGAATGGCAGTATTTTTCTCTATGCACCGGCTTCGATCACCCATCTGAGCGGTACCGATCCGAAAAAAATTGCCCGCCATGCGCTGTCGCGCAAACCTCTGCGCGATATCCTGGACCGCCGCGATGCCGCGGGCCTTTTCGGGTGGACACTGTGCATGCTGCCTACCGAAGAACTGGCCCAACATGCTCAGTTGGACTTCAAAACCTACACCCAGCAGATTGTGAAGGCCTGCCGCCTGAATCGCAATGACCCGGTCGGCGAATGGCAGGAGATCTACAAACAGGCGCAACAGGTCAAAAAATGGCTCAACAGCCTGCCGGTGCAGCATTTCCAGGTGGAATCGGCCAACCTTGATCTGAAGATCACTCCCGGCCAGCACCGGCAGTGGGTCGGACTTTCCGGACACAATATCCCCAGTTTTGAGCTCTTTACTTCTCCGGACTGGCGTGGCAGCGAGGGAATCTATTTCTCCAACTTACCCTCTTACCGCAGCGGCAATCTCGTACGCGACGTGCGGCTGAAATTTAAAAACGGCAATGTCGTTGACGTAAAGGCCGCGCAGGGTGAATCTTTTACCAAATTGCAGCTGAGCATGGATCGCGGCGCCGGTCGGATCGGCGAATTTTCCCTGACCGATAAACGTTTCTCCAAGATCAACCGCTTTATGGCCAATACCCTTTTCGACGAAAACTTCGGCGGCCTGCATGGAAACTGTCATATCGCCCTGGGCTCTTCATACGCCGACACCTATGCCGGAGATCCGACCGAGCTAAGCCATGAGCGCAAGCAGGAGTTGGGGTTCAACGATTCGGCCCTGCACTGGGACCTGGTNNCCCTGCACTGGGATCTGGTCAACACAGAGAATAAGCGGGTCACCGCCTGCCTGAAAGGCGGCCGGCGGCAGGTGATCTACGAGAACGGTCTGTTTGGATACTGATGCCGCTGCGGGCGCTTTGAACGGAAGCGTGGGAGGATCCGGAAGAGCGATTCAGGAGGCCGGATGGGTCTGGGCCAGCGATCGGGCCTTCTCGATCAGCATGTGTATGGCAAACGGCTTGTACAAAACCTCGTCAAAGTCGCCGTTCTGCAGGAGCCAGGGGGTTCCTGAAACGCCGATCACCGGCGTCTTGCGCCGTTCGGAAAGTCGAATGTGGTTCACGACGCTGTGGCCGTCCCGACCGGGCATGCGCACATCGGTGATCACCAGATCATATGCGCCCGACTCGAACTTGGCGATTCCCCCCAAGGCATTCTCAGCCGTCTCGACTGCAAAATCGACACGGCTCAGGGCCTGCGTCAGCATGTCGCGAATCATCTGCTCATCGTCAATGACGAGGACCGAATACATCCAGAACCCTCTCACCTCATGAATAGAAGGGTGTCAATACACTATCTTGTGGTCGAGAATGCTGTCAAGCACAATACAGTGAGTTTTGGCGTTACCGGCCATCCTGTAAGAGCAGTAGTTCCATTCGGAAGAGAATTGCACCGTCCTATGAAAGGCGTTGCGGGTTGTCAATGCGAACGGCCGGGAGGAATCGGGGTTTCCCGTCATTCCGGTGACGGTGTCGGATAAATGGTGAGAATGCTTAGGATTTCATCCCAGAAGGCAGCCGGGATACACAGTTGCGCCCCGAGGGGATTCAATTGGGAAAATGATGGCTTAAGGTCGTTTTAAACATTTTCTACACAGCCCCGCACAGGGGTCGTTCTGCAGCTTTTGCGTTTTTTCGCCGGAATGCTGTTGTGGCTCCAAGCTGGCGGGCAACTGACCCGTTCACGGCAGAGATGGCTCACAGCCGGTGGGGTGCGGTAGGCTAAACTTTATATTTTCCGAAATCCTCGGGAGAGAGCTTTTCCAGATACTCCGCCCACTTCTTGCCCTCTTCGCTTTTGTCCAGCACTTCTATCTCGCCTTCGTTGCGTTTGGATTTCTGGATCACCTTGTCATCCACATAGATGGGTGCCTGAAAACGCAGGGCGATGGCGATGGCGTCGCTGGGACGCGCATCCATCGTGAAGTTCTGGTCCTGGCTGTTGAAGTGAATCAGGGCAAAGAAGGTATTGTCCCTCAGGTCGCACACTTCCACTTTGACGACGGAGACTTTCAGAAACTGCGAAAAGTTTTTGAACAAATCATGGGTCATCGGACGCTCGAATTCGATATTCTGCAACGCGGAAGCGATGGCAGTGGCTTCGAGCAAACCGATCCAGATCGGAATCGCCTGTTCACCTTCTTCGGTTTTTAGGATGATGATGGGTGTATTGGAGGCGGGGTCGATGGTCAGTCCCGCGATGTTCGCTTTATGCAGCATACCCGTGATCTCCTTTCTCACAAACCCGGATGGCGGCGGGGGTTTGAGCGATACGTCCCCACAGACAGTGCGGCAACGCTTTTTCTATCATGATATCCATCATCCGGCCTGTCAACCGCTGACGCTCCGAATTCATCTCCTCGCCCGAATCGAAATGGACGATGCAATTCGCCGTTGTCCGTCCGGACCACTGCAGCGCTTCGGCCGGCACTTCCGCTCTCGAGGCCTGGGACTTGCCGGGTCCGTCCACCAGGACGCGCTGAACCGTTCCCACCAGAGATTGATGTTTGTTCAGGGTCGCGGCGGCCTGGAGTTCCAGAACCCTGTTCAACCGGTGCTTCTTGATCGTTTCGGTGACTTTGCCATCGAAACGAACGGCCGGTGCGTTGGGCCGGTCCGAATACGCGAATGCAAACAACCCGTCGAATCCGACCGTCTGGATAAGATCGAGCGTCGCCTCGAAATCGCTCTCGGTTTCACCGGGAAAGCCGACGATGATATCGGAGGTGATGGCGATATCCGGACACGAGGCTCTTAGACGCTCCACTTTGTCCAGATACTGCTCCCGCGTGTAGCGGCGGTTCATGCGTTTCAAAACCGCATTGGAACCCGATTGCACCGGCAGGTGGATATGGCGGCACAATTTTTCCAGCCGCCCGAAGGCTTGCATCAGGTCCAGCGAAAGATCTTTGGGATGACTGGTGGTAAAGCGGATGCGCTCCAGCCCGTCGATCGAATTCACCTGATGAAGCAACTCCGCAAATGTGCCGAGTCCTTCTTTGAGGCCGTAGCTGTTGACGTTCTGCCCCAGCAAGGTCACTTCCAGGACCCCGCGGCCGACCAGATGGCGGACCTCCTGAACGATGTCCGGCAAAGGCCGGCTGGTCTCCCGACCGCGGACGTAGGGCACCACGCAGTAAGTGCAGTAGTTATCGCAACCGCGCATAATCGTCACAAATGCGCTGACCTCCGACGGGGGGCAATGCCCCGGGACGAAATCGTCCGAAGCGATGGCGTCGGTCATGTGCACGTCCACCAACCGACAGCGGGTGCGCTGAATTCTCGCGATCAAGCGGGGCAGCCGCGCGATCGCCTGTGTTCCGAACACCAGATCGATGAACGGCATCCGTCCGAGAATGCGCTCGCCCTCCTGCTGGGCCACGCACCCGCCGATGGCGATGATCAGTCCGGGCTTGTGCCGCTTGAGCGGCGCCAGACGGCCGAGAAAGCTGAAGGCCTTCTGCTCGGCCTTTTCCCGTATGGAGCAGGTGTTGAGAATGATCAGATCGGCCTGGGCCGGATCTTCGGTGATCGTGTATCCAAGAGGCGCCAGCCGACTGCGGATCTGTCCGGAATCGTAAACATTCATCTGGCATCCCATGGTTTGAATAAATAGATGAAGTGACATGGTGATTAGTGGTTGGGGGTTGCAGGATCGCCGGCTTCCATCAGGATCGTTTCGGCAAGATCGGCCATGATCCGCAGCGCCAGCTTCTCGCCACCGGGAGCCACCGACAGGACGACCCGGCCCGCTTCACGGTCCACGGTGGTAAGAACGGCCAGTCCGTCATACCCCTCGAAGATGTATCTGATGAAGCTGATTCGACTCCGTTCGACACGAAAATATAATTTGCTCGTCGTTTGCATGAAAGTGTTTGTTTACAACTGAAACACGGTCCGACACAACCCTTTTTGCAACCGGGCAGAACCCGGATTGCCCTTGTTACGCTGTTCGATATAGGGTATGGCGCTCGCATGCAGATGGAATGGAATATTTTGCAGCCCGATACCGCATGCGTCGAAATGCTCCGCTCTGACCTGAATCTTCATTTTATTACCGCCATTGTGCTGGCCAACCGCCGTATCACCTCACCCAGAACAGCGGGTGAGTTCATGCATCCCACCCTGGATGCGCTGCCGTCTCCGGACACACTGGACGGCATGCAGCGGGCCGTGGAACGAACCTGTACGGCGATACGGAAACAGCAAAAAATTCTGATCATCGGCGACTACGATGTGGACGGCGTCACGGCCGCGGCGGTCCTGTTCCAGTTCCTGAAAGCGGCGGGCGCAGATGTCACCTGTCACCTGCCCCACCGCATCACGGAAGGGTACGGCTTCCACCCTGCCCAGGTCTCGCAGATGGCCGTCCCCCGGGGGATCGGGCTTATCATCACCGTTGATTGCGGTATTGGAAGCAGGGACGCCGTAGCAGCTGCCAAACGTTTCGACATCGATGTAATTGTGACCGATCACCACAATATCGGCCCAACCCTGCCCGATGCGTGTGCAATTCTCAATCCCAGGATAAGCGGGCCTTCCGGGCCATTGTTTCATCTGGCGGGTGTGGGGGTCGCTTTTTATCTGGCCATCGCACTGCGCGCCGCCCTTAGGGCCTGCGGATGGTGGCGGAAGCGCCCCGAACCCAATCTGAAAGCACTGTGCGATCTGGTTGCACTGGGAACGGTAGCGGATATTGTTCCCCTGATGGGCGCCAACCGCATACTGACCAAAACCGGTCTGGACCAGATCAACCTCCTGGCACGACCCGGCCTCAAGGCGCTGCTGGCCGCCAACGGCCTGCCGCCCCAGCCGATCGGCTCGGACGACATCGCCTTCCGTCTGGCGCCGCGCCTCAATGCGGCCGGCCGCATGGCGCACGCCGGTTTGGCGTTTGAACTGCTGTGCGCCACGACAGCCGATGATGCCCGGAAACTGGCCGAAACCTTGAACGTGCTGAACCAGCGGCGGCAGCAAATCGACCACCAGATCTACTCTGAGATTGTCGATCGCCTCGAAAGCCGCCCCGACCTTTTAACGCGCAAGTCGCTCGTCCTGGCTGGCGCCGGATGGCATCAGGGCGTGCTCGGAATCGTGGCCGCCAAACTGGCCGCGCGCTATTATCGGCCGGTGATCCTGATCTGCACCCAGGGAGATGTGGGCAAGGGTTCGGGGCGCAGTGTCCCCGGTGCCGACCTGTACACGGCGCTTAGCCGATGCGCGCCCCTGCTGACCGCTTTTGGTGGCCACCGCCTGGCGGCAGGGCTGACCATCCCGACCGCCAATATCGAAAAACTCAGGAGTTCTTTCGATGCGGCCGTATCCGAGGCATTGCCGCCGGAACCGCTGCAACCCCAACTGACAATTGATTGCGAGGTACGCTTCGATCAGATCACGCCAGAATTGCTGAACGAGTTGGAGCGTCTGGAACCCTTCGGCGCCGAAAATCCGGCGCCGCTTTTCATGGCGCGCGACGTGCATGTTTCCACGGCCTGCATCGTCGGGCAGCGCCACCGCCGCATGGCCCTGTGCCAGGCCGATCATTGCCGTATGGTAGGGGCTATTCAGTTCAATCTGGACCCGGAGGCTCCGCGCGCCGCATTTTTCGAGCGAATGGCCTTTCGCCTGCAGTGGAATCGGTACCGGGGCGCCAGAGAGATACAAATCGTCGTGGAAGCTTAGTTGTGCCCGGTGCCCTTCAGGCGCCGGGCAGCTAATTTTGGCTTGCAATAAAGAGCACTTCTACTTATGATCGCTTTTTGTGCATAAACAGAACAGCGGCGGCGCAAACATCACCGCCGCCCGGGTATTGCCAAGGGGAGATAAGAAACACATGAGCAAGGTATTCCGACCCAGCAGCCGCGAGGCAAGTTTGCTCTCCAAAATCGAATCTTCGAAAGAACACGCGCGCCGCCGGACCATCACCGCCACCCGCGATCACGTGGATGTCCTGGCCAACGGCATCGCCATGAAACTGGTGGAAGCCAAACTGGTGGAGACCACCGACAAAAACAGCCTGCAGGACCAGATCGCGAAATGCCTGGAAACATTGGGACGGGCAGACGATTTCGAGATCGACTACCTGATGGCACCGTATCGCCATGTCGTGCAGAATCCGAATGTGGTCAGTCTTTACGTCACGGCCTTCGTGCTCGAAAAACTGATTGACCACAAATCGGTCGTCGATATCTACGGATCGGACAGCGATATCTATCTCTGCATCAACGCTCAGGTTTCGAAAGTCGTGACCGAGCGCGCCTGATGCGCCCCACCTTCACCCCCCGACTGATCAACGGACCCTACGATGATCCCGGATTGCTGGTGCCGCTCACCTTTGCCCGGCGCTCCCTGCTCTTTGACCTGGGCGATCTCGCCGCCCTCAGCTCGGGCGATCTGCTCAAAATCAGCCATATTTTCGTGACCCATACCCACATGGATCACTTCATCGGTTTCGATCGCGTGGTTCGTATGTTTCTGGGCCGCTCCAAAAATCTGCATCTTTTCGGCCCACCCGGCATCCTGGCCAATGTTGCCGGCAAACTAAAGGGCTATACCTGGAACCTGGTCCAGAACTATGAGGAGTTCCTGCGGCTGTCGGTGACCGAAATACACCCCCGACGCGCCATTTCCCGGATCTTCAACTGCCGGGATGGGTTCAGGCTTTCTACCCGGCACAGCCGAACATTAAACGGTCCGGTCATTCTTCAGGAACCTGCCTTCAGGGTTTGCGCCGCCATGCTGAATCATCGGATCGCATGCCTGGGGTTCAGCATCGAAGAACAATTCCATGTCAATATCCTCAAATCGCGCCTTGCGGCGCTGCAACTGGCGGTCGGTCCCTGGATCGCCGAATTCAAGCGGCTGCTGTTCGAGAACGCCGATCCACAAGGCACGTTCGAGATTCCGGCGTCAACATCGAACCCCGTCGCCCGCCGCTTCCGGCTGGGAGAGCTTGCCGCGCAGGTCACGCGCATTTCCCCCGGCCAGAAGGTGGGCTATATCGCCGATGCCGCCTTCACACCTGAAAACGTACGCCGCATGATCGATCTGGTGCGCGGTGCCGACCAGCTCTTCATCGAGGCTGCTTTTCTGCACAGCGAAAAGGATATCGCCGCGTTCAAATCACATCTGACCGCTCGTCAGGCCGGCTCGATCGCCCGCCAGGCAGGGGTAAAACAGATGACCGTCTTTCATTTCTCGCCTCGCTACACCGGTCAGGCGCACCTGCTCGAACAGGAAGCGCAGCGCGCCTTCCAGGGGCTGGATTGACAAGCTCCCCCCGGGCAATCGGGTAAAAGCCTCACCCGCTTCATCGAATGCGTAAACCACCGGCCCGACGTCGCTCAAGGAAGGCATGCCAATCTTTCGGCACCTTCAGGGACAGTCACGATCCCGCGACTTTGGACTACCGAGACGGTCGCATGATGCCTCAAATGCTCGTGAACCCTCTTGTCAGAGGACCGCATCATCGAGACACTCCTTTTTAAAATAGGGGGGTATCTCAAATCAAAAGGTATTCACACCTAAAAAGATCTTGCCGGTTGATGGGTAATGCGGTACGAACAGCCGCACCTGAAGCACCGCACGTTCAAAGTGCGTTTCCCAAACCGCAGCGCTGCGTTGACATCCGTTTGAATGAAGTGCCTAAAGGGGAGACGAAAATGGAATTCTGGCGGATTCCCTTGGATGCCGAATCGATCCTGATCAGCAAGGGAATTGTTCACATCCTCACCGAACGCTGCAAGGGCTGCGGCTACTGTATCGAGTATTGTCCCCGCCACATCCTCTCCTTCTCCCCGCGATTCAACAAAAAAGGCTACCACCCTCCCGAGGCACTCCGGCCGGAGGGGTGCGTCAACTGCCATTACTGCGAAATTATCTGCCCGGAGTTCGCCATTTATTCAGTAGAGGCGCCCCGGACCGGGCTGGAATGAGCCGCCGGGCAACCGCCGCACCGCACCCCAGCGGACGGCAGGCATGTCAATAGCAAGCGGGGAATACGTTATGAAACCAGCCGTGCTGACCGGAGAACACTTTTTAACAGGCGACGTGGCATGCGCCGAGGGTGCATTGGCGGCAGGGTGCCGTTTTTTCGGAGGGTATCCCATTACACCGGCAACCGAGATCGCCGAACACATGGCCAATCGCTTGCCCGACGTCGGCGGCACCTTCATTCAGATGGAGGACGAAATCGCCGCCATGGCCGCCGTCCTCGGGGCAGCCTGGTCAGGCCGGAAAAGCATGACTGCCACCTCCGGACCCGGTTTCAGTTTGATGATGGAGAACCTGGGCCTGGGCATCTGCACCGAGACGCCCTGCGTGGTCGTAAACGTCCAGCGCGGCGGACCCTCCACCGGCTTGCCGACGATGGCCGCTCAGGCCGACATGATGCAGGCGCGCTGGGGATCCCACGGCCATTACGAAATCATCGCCCTGGCGCCGGCATCGGCCCAGGAACTCTTTTACCAGACCATTGCGGCCTTCAATCTCAGCGAGCGCTTTCGCACGCCGGTGCTGCTCATGACCGATGAAATCATCGGCCACATGAGTGAAAAGGTGATCATTCCGCCGGCGCACGCCCTCAAGATCGTATCGCGCCCCAAGCCTCGCGGCCGCAAAGAGCGCTTCAAACTCTTCAAGCCGGACAAAAACGGCGTGGCGCCCATGCCGGCTGCCGGAGAGGGGTACAATATCCACGTCACCGGACTGACCCACGATGAAAGGGGCTATCCGGTGATGTCCGTGGAGACCCAAGCGGAGATGATGGCGCGCCTGACCGGTAAGATCCTGCACAATGGCGATGCGATCATCATGACCGAGGGCCACCATCTCGAAGAGGCCGATACCGTCCTGGTCTCCTACGGCATCTCGGCCCGAACCAGTCTGGCCGCCATGCAGCAGGCGCGTGCCCTGGGGCTCAGGGTCGGCCTGCTGCGCCTGATCACGGTATGGCCTTTTGCCGAAGCGCAGATCCGGGAACTGGCCGGTCGGATCAAACGCTTTATCACCGTGGAGATAAATCTGGGCCAGATTCATCGCGAGGTGGAACGCTGCGCCGGCGGGCGGGTGCCCTGCCGTCTGGTGGGCCACGCCGGAGGCACCCTCATCTCGCCCGAAAAGGTGCTGGCCTCGATCCGGGAGGTTTGCTGATGCCTGCCGCCAAATCCGCCGTGCCCGCCACGGTGCATCCGTTGGACGATCTGATCCGCACCGACCGCCTCCCGCACATCTGGTGTCCGGGCTGCGGCATCGGCACTGTTTTCGCCGCCAGCCTGAGCGCCATGAAAACCAGCGGCATCGATCTGCAGAAGACGGCCATGGTGTCGGGCATCGGCTGTTCGGGCCGCGCCGCCGGTTACGTCAAGCTGGATTCTTTTCACACCACCCACGGCCGGGCGATTCCTTTCGCCACAGGACTCAAACTGGGCAATCCGCAGCTCAACGTGGTGATCTTCAGTGGAGACGGCGACCTGTTCGCCATCGGCGGCAATCATTTCATTCATGCGGCACGCCGCAACATCGACCTGACGGTGATCTGCGTCAACAACCTGAACTACGGCATGACTGGCGGTCAGGTCGCCGCCACGACGCCCTTTTTAGCCAAAACCACCACGACGCCGGCCGGAAACCCCGAAGCGCCCTTCAATCTGCCCCTGCTGGCCTGGGCTGCCGGCGCCACCTA
Organism: Desulfobacteraceae bacterium UBA2230; assembly: GCA_002348005.1. The sequence goes on from DDYQ01000111.1 coordinate 28,169, forward strand.
CGTGGCGCGCTGGACCATGCTGCACCTGCGCGAGCTCAGCGCCTCGATCCAGAAGGGGCTCCTCAAAAACGGCTTTGCCTTTATTGAGGTCCTGGCGCCCTGCCCCGTGAACTACGGCCGGCGCAACCGCGAAAAACCCCTGGAAACCCTTGGACTTTACCAGGAGCGCACCGTCATCCGCAACAGCACCCAGGGCATACCCGATCCCGCGGAACTCGCGATCGACTTTAAAAAGGGTGTCGTGCTGGGCGAATTTGTCGACACGCAACGCGCCACCTGCATCGAGAATTACGACCGCACCTGCCGGCCGCCGGCCTGAGTCGAGGGACAATAGATGCTGAAACAGATCATCATCACCGGATTCGGAGGCCAGGGGGTCGTGTTGGCGGGCCGTATCATCGGGCAGGCGGCCGCCCTGGGCGACCACCTGGAGAGTACCTTTTTGCAGTCCTACGGTCCCGAGTCGCGCGGCGGCGCCTGCAGCGCCCAGGTGACCATCGCCGACGGCATTATCCATTTTCCTTATATCGAGCATCCCGACATTCTCGTCTGCATGTCCCAATCGGGATACGAAAAATTCGGCCGCCTGCTCAAGGCGGAGGGCACTTTGATCATCGATCCGGACCTGGTCAGGCCGTCGGGCGGCGCCGCATGCTTTGCCGTACCGTGTACCCGCTTTGCCGAGGAAATGGGGCTGAAAATGGCAGCCAATATCATCATGATCGGTTTTTTGACGGCAGTCACCCGGGCGATTTCGGCCGAGGCGGCTCGTCAGACCGTGGCGGCTTCGGTACCCAGGGGCACCGAGGGGAAAAACCTGAAGGCTTTTGAACGCGGCTGGGAGTTCGCCCTGGCGACCCTCAAAGGCCGCGAAAAAAAGGCCTCCGGACACACAGGAGTGGTGGCATGAAACCCCCAAAAACCCGTTTGCACAGCGTCATGGTACTGGGGGCGACGCCCGCCGGCGTGGCGGCCGCCAACAAGTTGGGCGAACTGGGCATACCGGTGACCCTGGTCGATCCCGAAGCCGACCTTGACCGCAAGCTGGGGGCCGAGTCCTTTCGCCTGGATTCCGGCGTGCCCTTCAATTTCGCGCACCGTCCGGGCCTGATCCGCATCTTGCGCAACCCGGGCATCCGCTGCCTGCTGCCGGCGACGGTACGGTCGGTCAAACACAACGCTCAGGGCTTCAGCATCAAGATCGATGTGCAGCAAACCTTCGTGGACCCCGGCCGCTGCACCTTGTGCGGCCGCTGCACGGCGGTGTGTCCCGCTGCGGGACCCGGCGGCGCGCTTGCCGCACACGTTCCCGGCCGCCTGAGCCTGCCCGGCCGCGCAGTGATCGACAAACGCCGCCAGCCCTTGTGTCAGGTGAACTGCCCTCTGGGCGTAAATGTCCAGGGCTACCTGGCCCTGGTTCGGGCGGGCCGCTATGCCCAGGCGTCTGCGCTCATCCGAAAAGATAATGTATTGCCCGCCGTGTGCGGGCGGGTCTGCACCCACCCCTGTGAAAACGCCTGCCGCCGCGGCGAGGTGGATAATGCCGTGGCCATCCGCGACATCAAACGCTTCGTGGCCGACGAGATACCGGAGTCGCCCCGCCCGGCCCATGGAACTCCCCGGCGGCCGGAGCGCATCGCCGTAATCGGCTCGGGTCCGGCCGGAATAGCTGCCGCCGCCGAACTGGTCCGGCAGGGATTCGCGGTGACGATTTACGAGAAGGAAAAGAAGGCGGGCGGTCTGCTGCGTTACGGCATCGGACCCCATCGCCTGCCCCGCGAGATTCTGGACCGCGAACTGGAGGCGATCCTGGCCGCAGGCGTCACGATCGTCTGCAACAGCCCGGTAGTCCTCCCCGAGGGCCTGGCGGAATTGAAACGGCACTTCCAGGCGGTCGTCCTGACGACCGGCTGCTGGATTGATCGCCGTCTGGGGGTGCCCGGCGAGGCGCTCGAAGGCGTCGAG
>DDYQ01000110.1 GCA_002348005.1 Desulfobacteraceae bacterium UBA2230
TGGGTGCGCGGCGAACAACCGCCGATGACCACGCGGTTGATGCCGCGGGTACCGATCGCTTGCTGGATGCGGGACAGCGACTCGCGGCTGCAGCCATGCCCCACGGCCTCGGCCAGGGCCACGCCGGGCAAGGTGGCCGCATAGGCGGCCAGATCGGTCACGTTGACCAGCCCCCCGATGTTTTCCCCGCAGTCGCAGATGAAAACGCCCACTTTCGCTTCTTCGCCGCTTACATCGCGCGGCGCAGGATAGATATCATCATCGTCCTCGGCATTGGCGACCTGCGGTGCGTGCTGCGCGGCCCGGCAGGCGGCCGCACTGGCCTGAATCATGGTTTCAGGTATGTCTTTGGGGCTTTCGAACATGCCGCACACGTAAATGCCGGGACGGCTGGTGGCCACCGGATCGAAGCTGCTGGTTTTGGCAAAGTTATGCGTGTTGAGCTCGATACCCAGCATGACAGCCGTGGCGCGCACTTCCTCGGAGACCCGAAAACCGGTGGCCAGCACCACCATGTCGAACTCCTCTTCGCGCAGCACGCTTTCACTGACCGGACAGAAAGTGATCGTCAACTGCTCGGCGCCCGGCTTGCGGATCACGCTGTGCGGCCGGCTGCGCACCATGCGCACGCCGTACTCATCCCGGCTGCGTGCGTAGTAGCGTTCGTAATCCTTGCCGAAGGTCCGCATGTCCATGTAGAAAACCGTTGTATCGATGCTGTCCTGAAATCGTTCCTTGGTGACGATGGCCTCTTTGAGGGTGAACATGCAGCAGGCGCTGGAACAATATGAGGCCGCTCCCTTCTGCAGACCGCGCGAGCCCACGCAGGTGATCCAGGCCACCTTGCGGGGCACACGCCCGTCCGAGGGACGCGTCAGACTGCCCCCGGTGGGGCCGGAGGCCGAGAGGATGCGCTCGTAATCCATGCTGGTGAGCACATCAGGGTCCTTGCCATAGGAAAAATAATCGAGACTGGAAGGATCGAAAATTTCGGCACCCGGAGCCAGCACGATGCTGGCAAAACGCATCTGCACCTGCTGCTCGCTCTCCTTGACGCGGATCGCGCCCGCAGGGCAGCAGGCTTCCAGGCCGTGGGGGTCCGTGCATTTGCCCATATCGATGGAAAAGGCCTGAGGGGTCACCTGGGGGTAGCGCATGCAGGTCGGCGCGCGGTGATCGAGTCCCGGGTTGAACTGCACGCACCCGGGGTAACGCCTCCGGCATTCGCCGCAGGCCGTGCACAATGTAAGATCGATGTGGCGCGGGGCCGTCAGCAGCGTGGCGGTGAATGCGCCCACTTCGCCCGCAAGCCCGGCAAGTCGCGTCAGGGGCTTGAGTTCGATGCGCTGGTTGCGGTTTTCCTCGCTCATGGTCGGGCTGATGGTGCACAGGTCGCAGTTGTTGGTAGGAAAGGTGCGGTCCAGCCGGGTCATCAACCCGCCGATGGCGTTGGCGCTGTCGATAAGAACCACATTGCGCCCGGATTCGGCCAGATCCAGGGCTGTGCGCATGCCGCCCACGCCGCCGCCCACCACCAGGACCTTGTCATGGTTTTGAAATCGATCCGTTGATCCCATATCGCTAACATCCTCCGAATGCTGTATTAAGCTTCGCGTATTATTAGGGCGTCGATCAGATACCGGCGGCGTCCAGAATCGCCGGCAGGCGATGTTCCCAGCCCATGGTTTGAATCAACACGCCCTGCACCAGCGGGCGCAGTCTGGCGACGGTCTCGCCGGCGATCTTCAATCCCTCGAATTCACGGTCAGCCGATTTGCGGATACGCTGGATCAACTGCTCGGAGAGATTGGCGCCCGGTTCGTTGGTGGCGATGTAGCGCGCCACGGCCACCGACTTGATCAGAAAAACGGAGGCGAACACGGGCACCCCCAACAGGGCGATCTTCTGCAAGGCCGGGCGCAGCCGGTCAGGGTCGAATATCGGCGGCGTCACGATAAACGATGCGCCGGCGAGCACTTTGCGCTTGGTTTGTTCGAGCTCGTTTTCCAGGGCCCGCTCATCGGTCCAGGGCGCCAGAGCGCAGCCCGCCGTGAAGGAGGGAGACCCTTCCAGGTCGAATCCGCCCAGGTCCTTACCCTGCTGCAGGCGTTGGATTGCTTCGAACAGCCCTATTTCGTCCAGATCGTCCACCGGCTGCGCCTGGGGATGGTCGCTCTGGGCCATGTCGGCGCCATTGACGACGATCAGGTTTTGAAGCCCGAGGACGTGGGCGGCCAGCAGATCGCCCTGCAGGGCCATGCGGTTGCGATCGCGCCCGTAGATATGCAGAATCGCTTCGATACCCTGCTGTTGAAGCAGCGCGCCTCCGGCTATTGCGCTCATGCGCATCATCCCATTGTCCATGTCCGGCACCACAACAGCGTCCACGCGGCCTTTGATCCGGCGCGCGTCGGTAACGAAGCGGGAGATGTCCACCCCTTTAGGCGTGTTCATCTCGGCCAGCACGACAAAATCGCCCGACTGCATTCGTTTTTGAAAACTCATCGTCATTCCTTCCTTCCAGCGGTTTCTGCGGAGCCATCGATCGTCGCCCGAGGCGTGCCTTGCCGCACCTGGCTAAGTCCATCCGCAAGCGATGGCCCAACAGGGCTCAACGTTGCTGTTTCCGGGCGATTTGACTGGCTTCTTTGTGAAAACGAACCCGGGTGATCTTCACCCCGGGATCGACCCCTTCGGTGCAAACCACCTCGCAGGCGGCACTGGGCAGCAGCCTGAGAAGATCGCGCTGCATTTCACCATCGCAGCCAAGCACTTCGACCACTTCGCCCGGTTTCATTTTCTGAAAGACCAGCGAGACTTTCAGCAGGGAAAAGGGTGCAATCGCCCCCTGGACATCGACCGAATAATCTGGATTTGACTTCACGACGGCTTGCTCCTCATTCAATGCACAGCCGGTACTGCAGATTGCGGACCAACGCCGGATCAAAACTTGCCTGTTTTAAAATTATTTGTTATTTCGGTTTCTTATCATTTATACGCATTCCGGAGTGGGTAAAATTCTTGCCAGTAGAGTGCTAAATTGCTAAGGTATCCCCCTTTTACATATGTAAAGTTGTAAAGGTCGATTACCAATGCTCGGCAATGAACTGGACGGCTACTGGGAAACTGTGGTGAATACGCTTCAGGATGGCGTGATGATCGTCAGCCCGCAGGGAACTATTGTTTCGGTGAACCGCGCCCTGGAAAAAATGACCGGCTACGATCGCAACGAACTAATCGGCAGGGCCTGCGAATTGCTTAACTGCGACGGCTGCGTAAGGCTGCTCAAGCCCAGGGAGGATCACTGGTGCGAGCTGTTTCGCAGCGGTGAATTCAGCACCCGCAAATGTCTGATTCAGCGCAAGGACGGCAAGCTGATCCATGCGATCCGCAATGCCTCCCTGCTCAAGGATGCCACAGGCAGCGTGATCGGCGCGGTAGGCACCTTGACCGACATCAGCGAGTTGATCGAAAAACAGAGCCAGCTGGATGCCTATCGCCGGGAACTGCAGTCCATGGATGGCTTTCACGGCATCATCGGCACCTCCCCGGCCATGCGCCGGGTATTCGATCTGATCGAAAATGCAGCTCACTCCGACGCGCCGGTTATCATTTATGGCGAAAGCGGCACGGGTAAGGAACTGGTCGGACAGGCGATCCATCAAATCGGCGAACGGCGCAACGGTCCATATATAAAGGTCAATTGCGCCAGCCTGACCGATTCCCTGCTCGAGAGCGAGCTGTTCGGCCATGTGCGCGGGGCTTATACCGGCGCGATTCGTGACCGCGTGGGACGCTTCGAAAAAGCCAACGGCGGGGATATTTTCCTGGACGAGATCGGTGACCTGCCTCAAACGACGCAGGTTAAACTGCTGCGCGTCCTTGAGGACAAAACCATCGAACGGGTGGGCTCCAGCACACCCATCGGGGTGGATGCGCGCATCATCTCCGCCACCAATCGCGACCTTCAGCGCATGATCGACGAGGGGCGCTTTCGAAAAGACTTTTTTTTCCGCATCAATGTGATCCCCATCCATCTGCCGCCGCTGCGCGAACGCAGCGGGGACGTGCCCCTGTTGTCCGAAGCGTTTTTCAACCACACCCGGCTCAAAAGCGGAAAGGCGATTGAAGGGATCAGCAAAGATGCCATGGAAGTGCTGATCGAATACGACTGGCCCGGCAATGTGCGCGAACTCAAAAGCGCCTTCGAATATGCTTTCGTGGCCTGCAATGACGGGCTGATCCGGCCCGATCACCTCCCCCAGACCATTTTTCGGAGCCGGCCTGCTGAATTGAACGCCCAGCGCCGCTCGTTCAACTGGAAAGAGATCGAAAAGCAGGAGTTGATCGAAACCCTCGAAAAGACCGGCGGCAACCAGTCCCGTTCGGCCGAACTGCTGGGGGTTTCGCGGGTGACGATCTACAACCGCATGAAACGCTACAATTTGACGACGTCGCGCCGGGTCGTGATCGAGTGATTTCAATCCCATCCACATTTAAACTTGACTTATGGCCGGAATTCCTTCAATTCTTTGTGTACCCTTGGATATATTTAAAATTTCCTTCCCTTTTGATCAGGCCTGCATCACCATGACCGGTAGCGCACCTGCACTATGCACGCGTTCGGCCCGGAAGGGCACCCCGCTTCGAACAATCGACATGCGGCCGTGGCCGCACCGCACTTGCAGTCCCGTGAAAAGGGGTCATCAAATACGCGCATAAGGAGGCGATAGAGTGGACACTTCAAGCTGGGACTGGGAAGTCGGAGAAAAAAAGATCCCCCTGGCCGAGTGGCAGGATCGCTTCAAGTGGATCGAAGAGCCGTATGCCAGTCCGGATGGCGAACGCGTCGCCGCCATCGTCAATGTAGACGAAGGCGAATTCAGTGTCTGCATCAACGGCGAGGCCTGGGAATCCCATTTCGACAAGATCTGGCACCTGCGCTTCACCCCCGACGGCCGCGCCATGTCACTGGTTTCCGAGGGGGGCGAATGGACTGTGGCGGTGGACGGCCAAAGCTGGGAAGAGAAGTTCGGTTACGTGTGGAACCCGCTTTTCAGTGCCGACGGCCGGCACATCGCCGTGGCGGTGCAGAACGACGGCCGTTACGCCATGGCCATGGACGGGGTTGCCTGGGAACAGGATTTCGTTCAGATGACCTATTTCGCCCTCAGCGCCGATGGCCTGCATACGGCCGGGGCCGTGCAGGTAGCGGATGCCGATTCGGGCCAGATCCACAAATTCCAGCAAGGCACCTTTTCCGCCGCCCTGGACGGTTGCGCCTGGGAAAGCATGTTCGTCAATGCCTGGCAGCCGGTGATTTCCCCTGACGGCGCCCATTTGGCGGTCGAGGTTCGCCTTAACCTGTACGAATATACCATTGCAGTGGACGGCAAGGCCTGGGAGCAGAAATTCGGCTGCGTATGGACGCCCAGTTTCCATCCGCAAAGCGGAGCCGTGGTGGCGCCCGTGCGGCAGGCCGGTAAGTGGTACATGGCCGAAAACGGTCGACCCATCTGGGACACGCCCTTTGTGCAGCTTTGGAACCAGCAGTTCAATGCCGACGGCTCGCATCTGGCGGCCATTGTGGCGCCGACCTTCGGCCGCTGGACCGTGGCCGTGAACGGCCGGCCCTGGCCGGTAACGTTCGGCGAGTTGGTCACCGACATGGTCTTTGGACCGGACGGCCGGAGCATCGCGGCCCTGGCCAAGGAAAAGGACGGCTGGAAAACCGTAGTGGACGGCCGCGTCTGGCACAATACCTTCGACATGGCCTTTGCGCCGGTTTTTGCACCCGACGGCGGCACCGTGGCGGTCCGCATGGAACGCAAGGGCCGCTACGGCTTTGCGCTGAACGACCGTGTGCTGGACATCGCCGCCGAGGCGGCCTGGGACCCGCAGTTCAGTGCGGACGGCCGCTATCTGTTGCTGCGTTTCGTCGAATCGGGCGCGTATCACCGGCGGGTGCTGCCCGTCAGCGCCATCACCGGATAGAGGAGAGAATGCCATGCACGCGCTGTATGCTTTAGCCGCGGGTCCGCTGGCCTGGGCGGCCTTTATCCTGTTTTCGGGCGGGCTCCTGTTCCGGCTGATTCAATTGCTGGTGCGGGTGAACCGCACCGAAAAATTCATCACCAGTTACTTCAGCCTGAGATACGGCCTGCGCTCGATCCTGCACTGGCTCGTTCCCTTCGGCACGGCCGGCTGGCGCAGCCACCCGGTGTTGACGGTGGTCACGTTCCTGTTCCACATCGGACTTTTGGTTACGCCTCTCTTCCTGCTGGCGCATATCGTCCTTTGGGATGAGTCCTGGAACCTGAGCTGGTGGAGTCTGCCGGACCTGCTGGCCGACATTCTGACCCTGATCGTGATCGCCGGCTGCCTTTTTTTTCTGGTGCGCCGTATGGTGCGGCCGGAAGTTAAATTCGTAACCGACGCCTCGGACTACATCCTGCTGCTCATCGTCGCGGCCCCGTTCGTCACGGGCTTTCTGGCCAGCCAGCAGTGGGGTCCCAGCGATTGGATGACCATTGCGCACATCCTTAGCGGCGAAATCATGCTGGTTGCCATACCGTTCACGCGGCTGAGCCACATGCTTTTTTCGATCTTCACGCGGGCCTACATGGGATCGGAGTTCGGAAAAATCAGACATGCGCGGGACTGGTAGACCGCATCGGCAGAGGAGATAAAAATGGCCGAACCGGAGAAAAATGAACCCACTAAAGTCTTGGACGAGGGCATCGAGACCGGTGTCGCGCGCCTGACCCCCGAGAAGATCGAACGGGTGGTCAGCAGTGTGCTCAAGGGGGAAACCGGGGCGCGTTTCCGTGCCTATGTGGAGACCTGTATCCACTGCGGCCTCTGCTCGGAGGCCTGCCATTACTACCTCTCGCACGACAACGATCCGCACTTCTCGCCGGTGGGCAAAGTCAAACAGACCATCTGGGAGCTGCTCAAGCGCAAGGGGCGGGTGGATGCCGAATTCATCAAGCAGGCGGCCCGCATCGCCCACACCGAGTGCAACCTGT
>DDYQ01000130.1 GCA_002348005.1 Desulfobacteraceae bacterium UBA2230
TCGAATCTTTGTGGACATCCAAACCGACATACTTTACAATTTTTTTCATGGCCTGCCTCCTTGATTTTGGCTCTGTAGTTGGGTTCATAAAAAAGCTAACTATAACCCACGTTTTCAAGGTTGGCAGGCCTTTCTTACTAACGCTGATGGCTGGTTAACGTTCAACCATATTGTCTACACGGCTGGGGTGGGAAGTGCAGCCGTGGCCGTGAACCGGCGGTGTAGGCGCGGGTTTTATCCCCGCCCGAATGAAAGCAGCCGTGGCCGTGAACCGGCGGTGNNCTATTACGTCCCCCCCCGCATCATCCGAACCGGGGGCATGATCTACCCCAAAATTGCCCGTGCACATGAAGGAGGAAATATCCATGCCGATTTTTCGAACGTTGTTGATCTCCGGCCTCGTGTTGTTGATGCTCGTCGGCAGCGCCGTGGCCCAGTCGGCGCGATTCGCGGTCATCGCCGATCCCCATCTCTACGATTCCGAATTGGGCACCACCGGTCCGGCCTTCGAGGCTTATCTGGCCAAAGACCGCAAGATGCTGCGCGAAAGCGAAGCCATCCTGGCGAGCGCGCTCGAGCGGATCGAGCACGAGCAGCCCGATTTCGTTATTCTGGCCGGGGACCTGACCAAGGATGGCGAAATGAGCAGCCATTTTCTTCTGGCCGGGCATCTGGCCGACCTGGAAGCGGCCGGCATCGAGGTGTTCGTGATTCCAGGCAACCACGACATCAACAACCCCCACGCAGTGGCCTATGACGGGGCTGAGAAGATACCGGTGAATCATGTGACCCCCTATGACTTCACCGTGATCTATGGCGACTTTGGGTACGATCAGGCCATTGCCCGCGACCCCGCTTCGTTGAGCTATGTGGCCGAACCCGTGGACGGCCTCTGGTTGTTCGGCATTGATTCCTGCCGGTACGCGTTCAACATCGCCAAGGGACATCCGGAAACCGGCGGGGGGCTCGCGCCGGAGACGTTGAAATGGCTCCTGGACAAGCTGTCCGAGGCGCGAATGAAGCACAAACGCGTGGTGGGCTTCATGCATCACGGTGCCTTGGCGCACTACACGGGCCAGGACCAATTGTATGCCGATTATCTTGTCGACAACTGGGACGAGGTCTCCCGGATACTGTCTGCCGCCGGTCTTCAGCTTCTCTTTACCGGCCATTACCATGCCAACGACATCACCCAATCCGAATGGGAAGAGAACCGGCTGTATGACGTGGAAACCGGTTCCCTGGTGACCTATCCCTCTCCTTACCGGATGGTGGATCTGCACGGTGCCGATGCCGCCGTGGTGCGCACCTTTTATGTCGATCAGATCGATGTCGATACCCAGGGGCTCTCTTTCCCCGACCATGCAAAGGCTTTTCTGGCCGGCGGGGTGACCCAGATCGCCGCCGATCAGCTCACCCTGCCGCCGGAGCAGGGCGGCTTCTCCCTTTCCGCCGAGGAGGCATCGAAGGCGGCCCCCTTCGTCGCCCAGGCCTTCATGGCGCACTATGCCGGCGATGAAATGCCCGATACGGCGGTGCTGCAACAACTGCAAGGCTATCTGCCGGGCGCCGATCTGCGCTATCAGGCATTGGGGCAGGCCCTGGGCGCGTTGTGGCGCGATCTGCCGCCGTCCGACGGCAGTGCCGTGCTGCCGCTGCGCCCTGCGCTCTCCCTTGCGGCACTCGGTACTTATGCCACCGGGATTTTCGATGAGGGGGCCGCCGAAATCAGCGCCTACGACCCGCGCAGCAAAACCCTTTTCGTGGTCAACGGCCGCGACAGGGCCGTCGACATGCTGGATATCTCCGATCCGGTCCATCCGGTACAGGTCGGTTCCATCGATGTGAGCCCTTACGGACAGGCCCCCAACAGCGTGGCGACCCATGACGGCCTGGTGGCCGTGGCCGTGGAAGCGGCGATCAAGCAGGATCCGGGCAAGGTGGTGCTCTTTGACGCCTCGGGAGATTTCCTGAAAGCCTTCGCGGTCGGCGCACTGCCCGACATGGTGACCTTCACGCCCGACGGCCGCTTTGTCCTCTGCGCCAACGAGGGCGAGCCCAACGACGACTATACCATCGACCCCGAGGGATCGGTGAGCATCGTCGATTTGAGCCGCGGCCTCCCGCGGGCAAAGGTCAGGACTGCGGATTTCCAGCGCTTTAACGGGAAGAAGGCCGCCCTGGTCGCCGGCGGGGTGCGCATCTTCGGCCCCAACGCCACGGTGGCCCAGGATCTGGAGCCTGAATTTATCAGCGTATTGCCCAACAGTCCCTATGCCTGGGTCAGCCTGCAGGAGAACAATGCCATCGCCAGGATCCATATCCGCTCCGGGCGCGTGATGGACATCCTGCCGCTGGGGGTCAAGGATTATGGGCTGCCTGGCAACGGCCTGGATGCCAGCGATAAAGATGGCAGCATCCACATCCAACCCTATGATCGCCTGTTCGGCATGTATATGCCCGATGCCATCGAAGCCTACCCGTACAAAGGCGATACTTACATCGTGACGGCCAATGAAGGCGATCCCAGGGATTACGATGCGTTCGGCGAAGAGGCGCGCATCCGGGAGCTGACGCTGGACCCCGGGGTTTTCCCCGATGCTGGAACGTTGCAGGCCGACGATCTGCTCGGCCGCCTTACCGTCACCACGACTTTGGGAGATACGGATGGGGACGGCGATGTCGACCGCCTTTTCGCCTTTGGCGCCCGTTCCTTCACCATTTTCAAGGCGACCCGGAAGGGGTTGGTGCCGGTCTATGACAGCGGAGATCAGTTCGAACAGATCATCGCCGCGGCCTTGCCGAAAGAGTTCAACGCCGACAATGATGAAAATGGCTCCTTTGACAGCCGCAGCGATGCCAAGGGCCCTGAACCCGAGGGATTGGTCCTGGGCACCATCGGCAATCACACCTATGCCTTCATCGGCCTGGAGCGGGTGGGCGGTATCATGGTCTACGACATCACCCGCCCTTATGCCGCACAGTTCGTCACCTACCTGAATAACCGGGACTTCACCGGCGATGCCGCGGCCGGCACGGCCGGCGACCTGGGACCCGAGGGCATCACCTTCATCTCAGCCAGACAAAGCCCCGATGGCCATCCCATGCTGGCCGTTGCCAACGAGGTGAGCGGCACGACCACGCTGTACCGCATCGAGGATCACAGGCCGGCCGCTGTTTTCAATCGCCCATAGAGGTTGTCAAACACCGTTTCCATCCCAAGGGGGCCGTCAGGCCCCCTTTCTTTTTGCACCCGTGTGCTGTCTGGAGTTCGCCAGAGCACCTGAGGCTCGTTCGAAGGATGGGGTATGCAGGGCATGAAGCTCATTTCATGAAAAATGGTTTCGGATTAATCGATTTCTAACCCAATTTTAATGTTGAGCTAATAATATATTGATTTATAATAAAAATTTTTAAGTAGGGAATTAATGAATTTTCCCATCGACAAAGTTTTCCGGTGTTGTTATTTTTTAATTAATTCATAATCTTCCTCCAAGTATTTCAATTGAACCTCAATTTCTTCCGCCTCTCAAACCCGTAACTCGCAGGAGGTGTGTGATGCGTATTTTCGGAAATGGCATCAGCATGGGTGGATTGGCCATTGGGGCCGGCGTGGTTTTGTTGGCACCGGTGGTGCTGCCGATCATCGGCGCTGCATTGAAACCGGTTTTCAAAGCAATCATCAAAGGCGGTATCCTGGCCTATGAAGGCGCCAAGGTTTCCATCGCGGAAACCAAGGAGTCGCTCGAGGACCTGGCCGCCGAAGCCAAAGCCGAGATTTCCCAGGCGGCACCCAAGGAATAGATTCATCGACCCATCGCTTCGAACATTTCGTGACGAAATGCTAAGGAGGAGTGCGCGCCGATGATGCCTATAGCTTTGGTGACGCATAAGACCAGGAATCGAATCCGGCTGCGGATTCCATCACGCAGGCGTGATGGGTTTAACTTCGATGCCCTGGCCAGGCGTTTGTCATCGGATCTTCCTGATTGGGCGGTCGATGTCAATATCCTGACCGGCAGTGTGCTGATCAAAGGGGAAGCGCTCGAAATCGACCCCCTGATCCAACTCGGCCGAAAACATAACCTGTTCTCCATTGAATCGGATATTCAGCAGAATCGCTCCGTGGCCCTTTCAGTGACCGCGCCATTGCATTCGGCCGATCGCCAGATCAAACAGGTCACCGGCGGTCGTATCGATCTGACCGGTGCAATTTTCATCTCCCTGCTCGTTTATGGGATCATTGAACTGATCCGGGGCAATTGGCGCTCACCGCCGTGGTACACCGCCTTTTGGTATGCCTTTGGGCTCTATTCTAAATCCTGGGTAGACAACCATATCGGTGCGGTACACGTCGATCCTGACGGCGATTAAATGGGTCACCCGCCCGCTGCCTGCTGTCCAGTCGAATACAACATGCGCCTGCTTCCGCCGATGTTGCATCGCCATTGGCCGGTGACTTTTTTTCTTCAACCCTTCATCGCCGTTTCAGCTCTCCCCGCGATTCAGCGCCTTTGGCGATAGTGGGTCCATTGTAACCGATCACAGGATCCGGAT
>DDYQ01000206.1 GCA_002348005.1 Desulfobacteraceae bacterium UBA2230
CCATCCGATCCGGGTTCATCCAGATCCGCATGCTGTACTCGAACTCGCCGAAAATGAAAGCATCGCTGACGCCATCGATGCGGACGATTGCGTCTTTGATGTTGCGGCTGACGTAATTGCTCAGGAAAAGCCGGTCGCGGGTCCCCTGGGGAGAGTAGAACGAGACCACCCCCAGGATGTCGGTCGAGCGCTTGCGCACCGTGATCCCCTGCTCCACCACCTCTCTGGGCAGTTTGGCGGTGGCCAGCTGCACCCGGTTCTGCAGGTTGACCTGGTCGATGTCCGGATCGGTGCCCACCTCGAAGGTGACCGCCAGTTCATAGCGGCCGGAGTTCGAACAGGTGGAGGCCATGTAGAGCATTTTGTCGACGCCGTTGACTTCGGCCTCGATCGGTGCGGCAACGCTTTCGGCCAGCGACTGGGCGCTGGCGCCGGGGTAGATGGCCGTGACGCGGATCTCGGGCGGCGTGATAGGCGGGTACTGGGCCACCGGGATGACGGTCAGCGCAATCAGGCCGGCCAGCGTGATGATGACCGAAATCACGACGGCGAGGCGCGGGCGCGTAATGAAGATCTGTGAAAACATGCATCGCCTCTCTTTTTCTATTCGCTGCGGGTTTTCACGACCTGGCCCGGACGGACTTTCTGAACGCCCTCGATCACCACCTGCTCGCCCGTGTTCAACCCCTCTAGCACCCCCAGACCGAACTCGACGACCGGACCGGTTTTAATCCGGCGCATCTCGACCTGATCCTGACGGTTCACCACCAGCACGTAAGTGCCCTGCTGATCCTGCAGCACGGCCGACTGAGGAATTACGGGCATCGGCTGGGGCGCGCTGTGCGCCACCAGCACGGTCACGTACTGGCCCGGAATCAGCGACTTGTCCGCGTTGGCGAACAGCGCCCGCACGGCGATGGTCCCGGTGCTGGGGTCCACGGTATTGTCGACGAAATCGATGCGGCCCGCGTTTTTGTACGGCACGCCGCCGGGCAGTTCGATGCGCGGGGTCAGCAGAGGCGATTTCCGGCCTTTTTGCGCATCGGCCAGCGCCGCATGAATTTTCAGCAGGTCGTTTTCACTGATCGAATAGGCCACCCGGATCGGGTCGAGCTGCACGATGCGGGTCAGGGCGCCTGCCGCGGGATTGACCAGATTGCCGCGTGTGAGGGCGGTGCGGCCGATGCGGCCGCTGATGGGCGCCTTGATCTCCGTATAGGCCAGATTGATTTCGGAAAGTTTGAGATCGGCGCGCGCCGCCTCCAACTGGGCCACCGCCCGACGCTCCTCGGCCTGCGCGTTTTCCAGGTCCGAAGCCGACACCGCACCGGAGCGGACGGCCTGGGCGCGCTGCAAAAACTGGCGGGCCTTCGTCAGCAGCGCCTCGTACTGGGCCACAACCGCCCGGTCGCTTTCCACTTTGGCCTGGTAGGATGCCTTTTCGATCACATACAGCAGGTCGCCGGCCCGCACGTCGCTCCCTTCGCGAAAACTGACCTCTTCCAGAAACCCCTCCACACGGGCCGTCAGGGCGACGGACTGCAGCGCTTCCACATGTCCCACGTAGCGGGTGGGCGGGTTGACATCCTGTTCGACCACGGAAGCCACCTTGACCAGCGGCGGGGGCGCGGCCGGCGCGTCGGCCCGGATGTCGACGGCCAGGCACAAGCCCAGCAACAGGACGACAGCGCCGCAGCGGCGCAGCCTGCGGGTCAGGGAAGATTGGCGAAGGGTGTTCGGATAGAAACGGCAGCTGCTTTGGCCCGGCATCTTGGGTATTCCTCGAACGGTTGATAAAGTCGGATCGTGCGACGGTTTTCATCACGATTGCATGCAGCTTTTAAAACAAATGTTTTAATCGGCGCAAGATCAAATTGATTTGGGCGGGAATGTCGCCCTGCCGGGGATGTCGGCGACGGCGGGAGATTGGAGAATGAAACCCCCTCGCGGGGGCAGCGCGGTCGGCGGCCCTACGATGCCAGGGCCTGCACCAGCACGCGGCAGAAGTCGGGGATATCCTCCACCACCCTGCCCCACACCAGATTGCCCTCCTGAAAGGCCGCTTCATCCACCCAGAGGGCGCCGGCGTTCTGCAGGTCGTCTTTGATGCCCTTGCTGCCGGTGGCCTTTTTGCCCTTCAGGATTCCGGCGCTGGCGGCGACCCAGCCGGCGTGGCAGATAAAGGCCAGGATCTTGCCCTGGGCGTGCATCCGGCGCACAAGCTGCAGGATGTGCTCGTCACGGCGCAGTTTGTCCGGCGCCCAGCCGCCGGGTACGATCAGGGCATCGAGCTGATCGGCCTGGACGTCCCGCGCCGCCGTCTGGCTGCGTGCGCTCAGGCCGCCGCTTTTGCTGGGGTATGCGGTGTCGGCATCGCTGCCGATCACGATCGTCCGGGCCCCCTCCTCGCGGACGCGCATATAGGGCACCCAGAACTCCAGATCCTCGTAGCCGGGGCCGACCAGGATCCCGATCGTGCGATTGCTGAGTTTCATGCCTGTTCAATCCTTTTGCACGTTGTCCGGACAGCACCCGCATCGGTTCGGACCGAGGTGGCTGAACCTTCCGACGTGATCGTTTCGGATAAGTCGTCTGATTTTTCTGCCTGGCAGTTAACATAGCGTGGATACCCGGCCAGTCAAGCCGCGCCGGCGGCCTGGGAGATCGCTGAAACGCTTTGACATCCCGCGCCCGACCGCAGCCGCTCGGCATGCAGGCGCCCTTCGATGTACATGGCCATCGCGCGCACGGCGCGGTCCGAGGAACGGAAAACGGCCATGCCCTTGGCCATCAGCACATCCACCAGCGGATCGTACAGCCGCCCGCCGTCCACCACGCCCACCACCGGCGTGTCCAGTTCGGCCACCAGGTCGGGCAGGGCCATGGCAATGCTGCCCGGATCGTCAAAATTGTAGCGCCGGGTTTCACACGCCTTCAGCGTGCGCATGGCCGGCGAGAGCGGATCGAGCCCGACCACCACGGCGTCCACATCGGGGTCCCGGCACAGATGCTTGACCGCCAGCACATGGGTTTCGTCATCGGCGCCGGGATTGATGTCCAGGGGATTTTTGACTTCCACCAGGCGGTCGAGGTGCTTGGCCTCCAGCACATCCTGGATCGCTTCGACGGTTTGGGCGCTCAAGCGCGCCATCTGCAAGCTGTAGTCGTCGGACTGGATGTTGTCGGCCATACCCACGGACTCGAAGCCCGCGCCGCTGAGCGCCGCCAGGCGGTTGCCGCTGATGCGCTTTTGGTGCAGCCGCTGGGCCAGCATCAGAAGGTCTTCAAATTGCGGAAAGGTCTGGGCCACGATGCCGCCCGCCTGCCGCACGCAGGACTCGCACACCATGTAGTCGCCGGCCAGCGAGGCGGTGTGCCCGGAGGTGGCCGTTTTGCCTTCCGGGGTGCGCCCGGCCTTGTAAAAAATCACATCCTTGCCGGCCACTACCGCTTCGCGCACCGCCAGACTGAACGACAGGCCGTCCAGATCCTTGAAGCCTTCGGCATAAACCCCGATCACTTCGATCTGCGGGTCGTTTTTCAGATAGTGCAGCATGTCGCCCAGGGTCAGATCGTTCTGGTTGCCCACCGAGATCATGTAGGCCGGGTCCAGTTCCGGGCGCTTGCTCAGCCGCGTGATCATGAAGGCGCCGCTCTGGCTCACAAAGGCCGCGGTGCGCTTGTGCCCGCCGCGCTGCTTGGGCAGTTTGACTTCGGGGATGAACAGCGTGTCATAGCGGCCCGGATGCGATATCACGCCCAGGCAGTTGGCGCCCAGAAAGACCGGACCGCCGCCCGGGGCGCTGTGGGCCTGACGGATTTTGCGCATCACGTCGGCGGCGCGCTGGCCGCTTTCATGGGTCTCGCCCATGCCGCCGGGAATGAGCATCACCGATTCGGCGGCATCGCGGGCGATCACCTGATCGACCAGTTCCGGAACGCTCTCCGAACCCACGGCCACCACCAGAAGGTCCAGCTTGACGTCCAGGCCGGCCAGGTCCGGCACGCAGCGGATGCCCTCGAACTGGTCGAGCCCGGCGCGGATGATGCGCAGGTCCTCTTTCGCAAAGCCGTTGGCCAGGATGTTGTTCAGGATGATGCGCCCGAAGTTGAGCCGCGCGGTGGAAACGCCCACGATGCCGATCGTTTTGGGGTGCAAAAGGTTGCCGATCTTGTGATGCGGACGGCTCTGGGGCAATTGGCCGGGGGGCGAAAAGCGGCACATGCCGTCCAGGGGCACCATGAGGTAGTCCGTGAAGGCGAAGGGGTTGATTTCGAGTTNNCCTTCGATCACGTAGGGCGCCTGCGGGTTGCCCGGCGAATAGAAGTTGGCCATGGCGATAAACGAGGCGAGGCACTCGATCAGCTGCTCGTCGGTGACGATGCGGCGCTGGCCGCGGGTCAGCCCGGCCAGCTTTTTGTAGCTGATCGTCTGGCGGAACAGCTCGAAAAAAGCATTGCCGTCGGTCAGCGCGGTTGCGGCGGCCACGACGGCCTGGCCTTTGCGAAAGCGTTCGGCGTACAATTCGGTGTCGGTCCCGCCCAGGCCCGCGCTGATCACCATTCCAAACTCACGGGTGTTGCGGATGCCGACGATCATCTCATTGCCGAAGGCGCCCGAATCCGGCGGCATGAACTGCACCATCAGCACCCCGCGGATGTCGCCCCGGATCGCCTGGCGCAGCGCCTCGCCGCTTACGCCCCGATAGGCCTGGGGGGCGTGCGCCGGACGGCGCTCGATCATGGCCGCATAGGTGTCGGGCACCTCGCTGAGCATGCGCCGCCAGGCCGACCGGATCTTTTCGGGGCTTTTTTCGACCACCCTCACGCCGCCCACCTCGGTCTTATGAATGATGGTCGGCGAAACGATCTTGAGCACGACCTTGTCGCCCGGCATGGCGGTCAGCTCTTCATCCGCAGGCCGCATTGCGCTGTGCAGCAAAAGTGTGCGCGGCGGGGTCTCGGCGCCCGAATTCTTCAGCAGCGCATAGACCTCGTGCTCGAACAGCTGCGTCCGCCCCTCCCGGGCGGCGGTCCGGAAAAGGTTCGTGATGGCTTCAAAATCGATCCGCAGCGCGGGTTCAGGCGGCCCCTGACAAGCTGGCTTCATTGCAGTTCCTTCCGTCTCGACGAAGGTTCGATCATTCCGCCACCGAATTCAGCGGTATCCCTGTCTTTCGCAAGCGCAGGGTCGCCGCTCATTCGAGCAGCCTGCGTCCCGCTTCGAACGCCTGGTAATTGGCGGCCCACAGGCCGGCAGTCGGGCTGACCTCCTTCAGCGCCTTGAGCCACAGCGTATCCGGGATCGCGTTAAACGGCGCCACCCTGCTCAGTGTCCCCAGCATCACCACATTGGCGATGCGCCCGGTGGTGTCGCCGATCGCCAGCGCTTTTGCCAGCACATCCACTTCCAGGACCTCATAGCCGGCGGCCAGTTCCTTGATTTTGTCCGCCGAGGGGTAGGACCCCGCCGGCAGGTTGTGGGGAACGATGGTCGTACCGGCAAGCAGCAAGGTACCGCCCGCCTTGAGCATGTCCAGGAAGCCGGGCCTCAGGATCTCGCTCATCTCCATGGCGATCAGGCAGTCGGCCGACTCGGGCAGCAGCACCGGGCTGTGCACGTCGCCGCAGGCGAAGGTGCTGATCACCGGGCCGCCCATCTGGGCCATGCCGTGCGTTTCGCCCTTGACGATGTTGCCGGCGTCGTAACCGGCCAGAAAGGCGAGCCGGGTCAACACACGGCCGAAAAAGAGATTGCCCTGGCCGCCGACCCCCCGGATGGCCAGCGAGAGCCTGGCCGGCAGTGCGGCGCGGTCCACCGCAGCCTCCGGAATAGCCGGAGGCTCGCTGAACCGGGCGGCGGCGGACTTCACCCGCGCGTCGGGGGAGAGCAATTCGATGGCCTCGAACGGGCACATCTGCAGGCATGCCGGCGTCTGGTCCGCGCACCCCGAACACAGATTGTTGAATTGCGGAAGGCCCTCGGGGCCCGCCTCATTGCCCGGGCAGATCAGGCAGGTATGGCACTTCTGGCATTTTTCGGTGTTGATCTTGAGCTTGATGCCCTTTTGGGCGTTGGGCACTTTCTTGATGCAGTTGCCCTGCACCACCACCGTGCTGAACTCACCCGCCGCGGCGTCCTTGAGTGCCTTGCGCAAGGTACGCTGAATTCCCTTGCGGTCATAGGCGCTCACCGCCGCGGTCTTGACACCGCCGGCCGCGAGGGCCTGCACCAGATCGTAGTTCAGCGGGTCGCCGGCCAGGTTGACCGGCGAGGTGGGTGCCGGTTGCCCGCCGGTCATGGCGGTCCAGCGGTTGTCGAGAACCACCTTGACGCCGGGCACCTTGCGGAACACCGCGTTGCGGGTGGCGTCCATGCCGGAATGGCACTCCGTGCTGTCGCCCAGGACGCTGATGCACTTGTCGGCCATCTCCGGCCTGGAAAGCACGAAGCCCGTGCGCTTGCTCTCGCTGGCCCCCATGGCCACACCGGTGTCCATGGCGTCCATGAAGTACAGCAGCGCATTGCAGCCGATGTCGCCGAACACCACCGACAGTTTACCTCGCTTCTTCAGTTTGGCGATGGTTTCTGCGAACAGACGATAGGGGCAGCCGGCGCAGATCATGGGCGGCCGGCTGACCGGAGCGACTTCCAGCGCGCGCTGCGCAGAGGCATAGCCCAACGTTTGCGCCACCAGCGCGGGAGTGTATTCGGTCAGCGTGCTGAACTCCGCCTTGCCCTGTACGTCCAGTCCCATGGCCCGCAGTTCATCCTGCAGATAATGCATGCCGTCTTCGATGACATGCACCGGCCCGTTGACCGAGCGGCAGAACCCGCGGATCAGCTCTTTGGGAAGCGGGTTGCTGAAAGCCAGAGACAATATATCGACTTGCGCGCCGTAAGCCGCTTTGACTTCCTTGACGAAGGCCGTATTGCCGCCGCTGGTGATGATGCCGACCTTTCCGGCGCCCCGCACCCACTCGTTGAGCGGCGAATGTTCCGCCATTTCCGCCAGCGCCGGCATCCGGGTGCGCATGACGGTATCGTAGTTTTTGCGCGCCAGCACGGGCAGACAGTTGAATTTGCGCAGGTTGTCGCTCATCTCGACGGGGTCCCGGCGCTGCACCGGATTGAGTCTGACGAGGCCTTCGCTGTGGCACAGGGTGCCGGACGCCAGAATCACCACCGGCGTCTGGTATTGCCGCCCGATCTCCACGGCGATGCTTGCGGCCTCCAGCATCTGCTGGTGATTGGCCGGTTCGAAAACCGGCAGGCAGCAGCTCTTCAGAAACGGTCGTGGATCGATGACGTGCTGCGTCGAGCTGGGCGTAAAATCGGTGGCGATAAAGTAAATCAAGGCCCCCCGCGGTTCCGTAAAAAATGCGGCGCTGCTGAAGACATCGCCTGCCTGGAAGAGTCCCGGAATTTTCATGGTGACGACCGCATCCCGTCCCGCCAGGGTGTGGCCATATCCGACCCCCACGGCCACCGCTTCGTTGACGGACCAGCCGACCCTGATCAGATCCTGCACCTGGCTCAACCCCCTGTCGATCACTTCGGTACTGGGAGTTCCCGGGTAGCCGTCGGCACTGTGGATACCCGCCCGGACACAGCCTACGGCAAATGCAATGTTACCCTGCAATACTTCGCGTGTGCCCGCTTCGGCCTTGCAGAGTTGTTTGATTTTGTTTACTTTCACGAAGGTCTCCTTCTCTCTAAAAAAGTGCAGTGCCGTCGGAACGACTGTGCCGGACGGCCGATACGCTTCGGTCGGCGGCATTCCTGGCGCCGGACAAGACAGATATCATATTTCAGGATTTCGGACAGCGTTTTGTCGCACCCTCGATATAATCCTGCAAAACGCCGAGACACGGGCCGCCGGAATGATAGGGGTACGCCTTGATTCAGGGCGACCTTCGAAGCCGCCGGTGGGCGCCCTGCAGTTTTCCGCTTGAAGTTCGAAGGGTGCAGATTACCTTCCCTGTACGGTCTGGCGCACCGCCCGGGCGGTGCGGGTTCTCCATTAACAGTGCATGAAAGGGGATCATGGATACCTGCTCGAAAGGGGATGTGCTTCAGGAACTGCTCGAACTGCTGGAGCTGGAAAAAATCGAAGAAAACATTTTCCGCGGTCAGAGCCAGGACCTCGGCATGACGAACGTTTTCGGAGGGCAGGTCCTCGGGCAGGCGCTCTCCGCCGCACTGCGCACCGTGCCGGACAACCGGCCGGCGCACAGCCTGCACGCCTATTTCATCCTGCCGGGCGACGCAACCCTGCCCATCGTCTATACGGTGGATTGCATCCGCGACGGCAAGAGTTTTACCACCCGCAATGTGGTGGCGGTGCAGAAGGGACGCGCCATTTTTTCGATGTCGGCCTCGTTTCAGAAAAACGAGGCCGGATTCGAGCATCAGGATACGATGCCCGAGGTGCAGGGCCCCGAAGGGGTCGAATCCGAGCTGGAAATGGCCCGCCGGCTGAGCGACAAGATTCCGCCCCCGCTGCGGGACAAACTGCTGTGTGTCAAGCCGATCGAAATCCGCCACCTCAATCCGGTCGACCCTTTTGCGCCGCACAAGCTGCCCCCCGAAAAATTCGTGTGGTTCCGCACCCGGGACTCGCTGCCGGACGACCCGGCCGTGCACCGCTATCTTCTGGCCTATGCCTCGGATTTCAACCTGGTGGCCACGGCGCTCTATCCGCACGGCCACACGTTCTGGGAGCCCGTCATGCAGGTGGCCAGCCTGGACCACGCCATGTGGTTCCACCGCGATTTCCGCTTCGACGACTGGCTCTTGTACGA
>DDYQ01000060.1 GCA_002348005.1 Desulfobacteraceae bacterium UBA2230
CCGACGACATCATCAACGTGGCCGGGCACAGGCTGTCGACCGGAGCGATGGAAGAGGTGCTGTCGGACCACCCGGATGTGGCCGAGTGCGCGGTGCTGGGAGTGGAGGATCAGCTCAAGGGGCAGGTGCCGGTGGGCTTTATCGTTTTAAAGGCCGGGGTGAGCAAGCCGGCCGAGCAGATCGTCAAGGAAGTGGTTTCGATGGTGCGCGAGCGGATCGGTCCGGTGGCCGCGTTCAAGACCGCCACGGTGGTCAAGCGGCTGCCCAAGACGCGTTCGGGCAAGATTTTGCGGGGCACGATCCAGAAGATTGCCGACAACAAGCAGTGGAACATGCCGGCCACGATCGACGACCCGGTGATCCTGGACGAGATCACCGTGGCCCTCAATCAGATCGGTCTGGCCAAGGCCCGCAAATAAGCGCAGGGGGGCGCGCCGTGCCCCCCTGCAATACGAACCCCCCCACGGCAGCGGCTTTCCCGGACACCGCGGCCCTTTACACGTTGTAAACAATCCAAACAGCCATCGCAGGGGCGGCTCGCCGGCCGCCCCTGCGCCCTGGTGGAACGGCTGTATCCTTCCGAATAAAAATCCAATCCACAGGCCTCTTTTCCGGCATTCAGCCCGGTGGGTGCGCTCCGTGATGTCTGGCATGCTTTCTGCTCTGAATGCGGTTGAAAGGAGAGCGGGCATAGGCACCACCACCGGACCGGCTGGATGATGCCGATGCAATTCCGATGACCGCATCGCAAAGTCCTTTTTTACAGGCAGGGAGGTGCCCCATGCAAAGAAAATTTTTGATTGCCGTCGATGAATCGAACCATGCGAAATATGCGCTTACCTACACGGCCAGCCTGCTGACGCGCATGAGCGGGTTTAAATGCACGCTGATGAACATTCAGCCGATCATTTCACAGTACCTGATGGATGAGGCGCGTACCAATACGCGGGTGAACGAAACCATCAAGAAAGTCATCGAAGAGAATACGGTTCATTCCCGCCGGGTCCTCGAAAAAGGTAAGGAAGTATTGGTTCGCGCCGGTGTGGCGCCGGAGGCGATCGAGCTGATCAGTCAAACCCGGGTGCTCGGTCTGGCAAAGGACGTGATCGAACATGCCCGTAAAAATCTCTACGATGCCGTCGTGGTGGGCCGTCGGGGCTTGTCGCGCCTGCAGCAGATTTTCATGGGCAGTGTAAGCGCGAAAATCGCGGAACACTGCACCGACGTGCCGGTGTGGGTGGTGGACGAGGGCCGCAGGGCGCAGCGCTTGCTGGTGGCCGTTGACAATTCGTCCGTTGCGCTCAACATCGTAGATTATATGTGTCGCATCTGTGCCGGCATGTCGGACATGCACTTTACTTTTTACCATGTTCCGCATGCCATCGAGGATCAGGATCTGAACCCGTTGTCTTCCATCTCACCTGAAATCGACAGCCTTATCGCTCAGGGCGAAAAGCAGCTGATGGAGAACTTCTGGCCCGAAGCGTCCCGGCGGATGCGCAACGCGGGATTCGACAGCAATCAGATTGAACTGCTCAAACCGGTCAAGACCGCCAAAATTGGTAAAATGATCCTGGAAGCCGCCGGAAGTCTGGGCTGCGAAACGATCGTATTGGGACGCCGGGGCAGTCATCAGGCGTACTACTTCGGCAGCGTATCGCGTTATGTCACCGAGCGATCGGTGGATCGCGCGGTGTGGCTGGTGGCGTAACCGGGTATGGCGGTGGTGCAGATCGAACGGACCAACCGGATGGTTACCATGAATTCTCAGGATTCTGTGTTCAAGGCGATGGTGCATTCCGGAAGCTACCCGCACACGGTCAAGTCCATTCAGGTGCGGGAGACGCATATTTCCAAGGTCTTTCTCACCGGAACGCGCGCCTACAAAATCAAAAAGGCCGTCAATCTGGGATTCCTCGATTTTACGCGCCTTGCGGACCGATACCGCTTTTGCGTCCAGGAGCTGAATCTCAACCGCCGCCTGACGCGGGGGGTCTATCTCGAGGTGGTGCCGATCACTTTCGACGGTTCGCGCATCGGCGTAAAACGGGGTGGTCAAGTGGTGGAATATGCCGTCTGCATGCGCCAGTTATCCGCCGACAACTCCATGCTGCGCCTGCTGCGGGCCGGCAGACTCAACAAGCGCGACATTGCCCGCATCGCCGAGGTGCTCCACGACTTCTATCGCACTGCCGCGCGCGACGCGGCGGTGGCCAAATGGGGTGAGATCGATTTGATCGGCCGCAACTGCGCCGACAATTTCGAGACCCTGAAGCGTTTCGTCGGCGAGGGAATAGACGGGGAGCAGCTGCACGCCATCGAAGCGGCCGTAAACGCCATGCTCGAACGCAGTCGCGCACAGTTTATCCGGCGGCAGGCCGAAGGGTTCGTGCGCGACGGCCACGGCGATCTGCGCTGCGGACATGTTTATATCGAGAACGAGATTCAAATCATCGACTGCGTTGAATTCGACGAACGGTACCGCTGCGGCGACGTGGCTGCCGACATTGCCTTCCTGGCCATGGACCTCGACTTTGAAGGCTTCCCGGGTACCGCGCGCCAACTGGTCGAAACGTATGCCCAACTGGCCCGCGACCCCGGCTTGCAGGTGCTGATCGATTTCTATAAATGCTACCGGGCCATGGTTCGCGCCAAAGTCAATTGCCTGCGTCTACAGGATAACTGCCTGCCTCTGGGCGAGCGCAATGCCCTGCTGCGGCATACGCAACGTTTTATGGAACTGGCGTTTACGTATGCGCTCTGTTTCTCGCAGCCCACCCTGTGGGTGGTATGCGGTCTTCCGGCGGCGGGCAAAAGCACGCTGTCAAGACGATTGGAAGAAATCCTCGGGTGCGGCGTAATCTCATCGGATTCCACCCGCAAGGCGCTTTTCGGGTTGGAAGCGGACAGCGCCGCCGAGGCCGCTTTTGGCAGGGGCATCTATTGCCCGGCAGCCGATGCGCGCACCTATGCCAAGCTGTTGCTGAGGGCCCAGGAAGGTCTGGCCTCAGGCGCGGATGTCATTCTGGATGCCACCTTCAGCCGCGAGGAGCAGCGCAATGAAGCCATTCGCCTGGCCAACGATCAGGGCGCCCTCGTGATTTTTGTGGAGTGTCGGGTCGCCGATCACCTGCTCGAACAGCGGCTGGCCCGGCGCAGCGATATGCGCGGCGTGTCGGATGCGCGCCTGCACCACCTGCCGGAACTGCGGGCCCGCTACACGCCTTTTGCCGCTTCCGTCGGAAACCATTTCAGCATAGATACCGCTCAGCCACTGGAGCCTCAGCTTTTATCCCTGTTGGCCTGCCAGCGTACGCTGCGGGCCGAAAACGCTCAAAAAAAGCTTATCCGGTCACTCTAACGCTCCGGCCGATCATGTCAGCGGCGGCTCCTGCTCCAGCAGCCGCATGCTCTGCCAGCGACCGCTGACGTATCGCCACAGACAGATGGCGCACAGAACGGCAATGAACACCAGCACGCACAGCCAGGCCGCCACGATGCCAAAGTGCAGTCGTTCGATCAAAATGTAAACCGGCAGCACAAAGGCCGCAACGACGGCAGCGGCGAGACTCCACATCACGAAATGCGTGTCTCCCGCCCCCCGTAGCGCACCGGCGAAAATCATGTACAGCGCATCCATGAAGACATACATCGAAACGATGCGCAGCAAAATCGTACTGATGGAGATCACGGCGCTGAAATCGGTGTGTTCGCGTCCGCTCGGAACATAGAGCGCAATGAGCTGTTCGGGCCATGCGATGTAGAGGACATCGATCAGAAGGGTGTAGATCAGCATCAGGTGGACGGCACTCCATATGGCGGCCCGTGCGTGATCCGGCCGGGCTCTGCCCATGGCCTGGCCGACAAGCGTGCTTACGCCCAGGGAGAAGCCATACACCGGCATGAACGCCAGCGCATTGATGTTGATGACGATGTTGGTGGCCGCCAGTTCGGCCGTCCCGATGCGGCCGATGATGAAGATGAAGAACAGGAAGCCGAGGATGTCCACCGTGGCCTGCAGACCGGCCGGCACACCAAAGCGCAGCAGTCGCCGGAACAGCGCGACATCCGGCCGCAGCCCCCGCAGGACGCGGAAGGCGCGGTCATTGGCCGGCGTGAAGACCAGCATGGCGTACAGGAGCAGGATCAGCCCCCAACTCGCCACCGTGGCGTAGGCTGCCCCGGCGATACCCAGTTCCGGAAAACCCCAGACGCCGTAGATCAAGGCATAGTCGAGAGGTACGTTGAACAGCATCCCTGCCGCATTGACCGCCAGCACCGGCCCCGTAATGCCCCGGCCGGTGAAAAAAGCGGCCAGGCCGATGCCGATGATGTGCATGCCGGCACCCAGACTCAGGATCCGGAAATAGACGATTTCCAGGCGCTGCACCTCCGGCGCATGACCGCTCCAGGAGAAAATCGGCTCCGCCAGTCCGGCCAGGGCGGCGGTCAGCAGGCCGGCCAGCATGGAAAAATAGATGGCCTGCCACAGCACGCCGCCGATATGCCGGGGTGTACCCGCACCCACGTACTGGGCAATGAAAACGCCTGCGAAGCCGGAGATTCCGGAGAGCAGCACGATCGGTACGAGCGCCATGATGCCGGCCGGGGTGGCCGCCGAGATGGCGGCCAGGCTGTAGTTGGAGAGGAAGATGCGGTCCGTGAATTCCATTACGGTCACGACCGCATGGCTCAGCATCAGCGGCAGGCCGACC